>NZ_LGCW01000265.1:0-111483 GCF_001279365.1 Streptomyces sp. NRRL F-5755
GCAGGCGACCGAAGCCCCGGTCGCGTCCATACATTTCGGCCGCTCCAGGCAACGAGGAGAGACCCCTGCGGGGCCCCGAGCCCCCACCCACCGAACCCCAGGCGCAAACCCGCACCCCCACCGGGGCCAACCGCGCCAAACGCACGGCGGCCCCGCGCTCACCTGAACGCGGGGCCACAACACACGCGGAAACTACTTGATCTTGGTGCCCGTCGAGCGCAGGTTCGCGCACGCTTCGGTGACGCGCTTCGCCATGCCGGCCTCGGCCAGCTTGCCCCAGCTGCGCGGGTCGTAGGTCTTCTTGTTGCCGACGTCGCCGTCGACCTTCAGCACGCCGTCGTAGTTGCGGAACATGTGGTCCGCGATCGGCCGCGTGAACGCGTACTGCGTGTCCGTGTCCAGGTTCATCTTCACGACGCCGTTCTCCAGCGCCGTCGCGATCTCCTCGGCCGTCGAGCCGGAACCGCCGTGGAAGACGAAGTCGAACGGCGCGGACTTGCCGTACTTCGAGCCGACGCCCTCCTGGAGGTCCTTCAGCAGCTCGGGGCGCAGCACGACGTTGCCCGGCTTGTAGACGCCGTGCACGTTGCCGAACGACGCGGCGAGCAGGTAGCGGCCCTTCTCGCCCAGGCCCAGCGCCTCAGCGGTCCGCACCGCGTCGTCGACGGTGGTGTACAGCTCGTCGTTGATCTCGTGGGTGACGCCGTCCTCCTCGCCACCGGTCGGGGTGATCTCGACCTCAAGGATGATCTTCGCGGCGGCGGCCTGGGCCAGCAGCTCCTGGGCGATGGACAGGTTGTCGGCCAGGGTCTCGGCGGAGCCGTCCCACATGTGGGACTGGAACAGCGGGTTCTGGCCCTTGGCCACCCGCTGCTCGGAGACGGCCAGCAGCGGACGGACGTAGCCGTCCAGCTTGTCCTTGGGGCAGTGGTCGGTGTGCAGCGCGACGTTGATGTCGTACTTCTCGGCGACGATGTGCGCGAACTCCGCCAGCGCGACCGCGCCGGTCACCATGTCCTTGTTGTGCTGGCCGCCCAGGAACTCCGCACCACCGGTGGAAATCTGGACGATGCCGTCGCTCTCGGCCTCGGCGAAACCACGCAGCGCTGCGTGCAGAGTCTGCGTCGAGGTCACATTGATGGCCGGGTAGGCGAACTTGCCTGCCTTCGCCCGGTCCAGCATCTCGTTGTAGACCTCGGGAGTTGCGATGGGCATCTGTCCGCTCCTTGTGATGTGCGGGTGTGCGTTCTTGGCCCTGACCAGGGGGCGACGACATCGCCGTAGCTCATCTTCCCAGACTTGGCGGTTTGCTCCACATCCCGTACACGCCAGCCGCACGCAAAGGGGTGGCCGGTTTCACGTGAAACCAACCACCCGTTTGCGATAAGCGCAGGTCAGCGCCGGACAGGCCGTACGGGGCTCAGGCGAGGCCGAGGTCCCCGAGCCGGTAGCCGGTGATGTACGACAGCCCCGCACCGGCGATGGCCGACTCCGCCCCGCGGTCCACGATCGTGGCGACCGCGACCACCTCCGCGCCCGCCTCGCGCGCCGCCTCGACGGCGGTCAGCGGCGAGCCGCCGGTGGTGGAGGTGTCCTCGACCACCAGGACCCGGCGGCCCTTGATGTCCGGGCCCTCGATGCGCCGCTGCATGCCGTGGGTCTTCTGCGCCTTGCGCACGACGAACGCGTCCAGCCGGCGGCCGCGCGCCGCGGCGGCGTGCAGCATCGAGGCCGCGACCGGGTCGGCGCCCAGCGTGAGGCCGCCGACCGCGTCGTAGTCCAGGTCGGCGGTGATGTCCAGCATCAGCTGCCCGACGAGGGGCGCGGCCGCGCCGTCGAGGGTGATCCGGCGCAGGTCGATGTAGTAGTCGGCCTCCTTGCCGGAGGAGAGCGTCACCTTGCCGTGCACCACGGCCTTGTCCTTGATCTGCTGCAGCAGATCGCCGCGTACGTCGTCAGTCATGTGCATGAGCTTAGAAGGTGGCCAGGGGCCCGGCCCGACGCCGGGGCCGGTGGCCGGGCCCCGGCCGGTCACGCCAGTGTGCGCCAGGTCCAGGTCGTGGAGATCTCCAGCGGATCGATGGGGGTGACCAGGCGCGGCATCGTGTTGAGCCCGTTCGGCGGGCCGGACTGCGGCTCCACGCAGACCGCCGCCTCCTGCTCGTCGTAGACCACCACCCATTCGGCGCGGCTGGTGACCTTCAGCTCCAGCCGGTCCGGCCAGGTGAGGGTCACGTCCACGCCGTCCGGCATGCCGAAGCAGTCGTCCCAGGGGCCGGGCCGGGGGTCGATCCGGCGCCCGGTGGGCAGGTGGTCCTCGCCGCGCTCCTCCTGCCAGGCGGCCGAGAAGTCGATCCGTACGTCCTCGCTCCGCTCCCCCTCCTCGCCGAGCCGGCGCAGGAACCAGGGGTGCCAGCCGGCCTGGGCCGGGAAGGAGTCGCCGCTCGCCTCGACGCCCATGGTCAGGGTGAGCGATCCGCCGTCCTCCGCCAGCTCGACCAGCTGGGTGACGCGCCCCGGGTACGGCCAGGGGGCGGCGTCCGGGTCGAGGAGCTCGTAGGTGAACGCGGCGCTGGTGGCGTCCGCGCGCGCCGTCTTCCAGGCGACGTTGCGGCCGGTGCCGTGGATCGCGTGCGGCGGCGAGTTCACCGGCATCTGGTGGAGCTCACCGCCGTTGCGGAACCGTCCGCCGTCGATCCGGCCGCACCACGGCACCATCGGGAAGGAGCCGTACTTGGCGCCCTGCCGCAGCACTTCCGTACCGCCGATGCGCAGGCTCGCGAGCCGGCAGCCGTTGGCCGGGTCGACGGTCACCTCGGTGTCGCCGGCGGCCAGCCGCACCTGCCCCGGCGCGGCGTTTCGCGTGTCGTTGTCACTCACGGTCCGACCCTAACGGGGAGGTCGTACGGGACGGCGGTGCGCCGGGCGCGGGTCGGAGGTTCGCGTCGGCTGCGCGGACCGGCGCTCAGCGCCGCCGCCGCAGCACCCTTCCCACCACGACCGCCGACGCCAGCGCCAGCGCCGCGGCCGGTGCCGCCCAGCGCAGGGTGGCGGAGGTGGTCGCCGACTGCGGCGCGGGGACCGGCGCGTACCGGCCGCGCGGCGGCGCGTGGTCGACCTCCTCGGCGCTGCGCCCGATCATCGTGCGGCGGGCGTGCGCGGCCTCGGCCGGCACGGCGTCGTCCTGGTCGTCGTCGGTGAGCGGGTCGAGCGACGGGGGCGGGATCTCGGCGTCGAAGACGCCCTGCGCGGCGGGCGGCGCTTCGGCGTCGGGCTCGTCGGCCGGGTGGTCCGTGAGGTCCGCCGCGAGGTTGGCGGCGAAGCGGTCCAGGACGCGGCGGCCGGCGGACTCGGCCGCCTGGTCGGTGGCCTCCGCGAGGCGGCCGGTGCTGGTGACCGTACCGGTGCAGCTCAGGACCGTGGCGCCGGTGTCGTCGGGCGCGGTGGCGAGCCGTATGGTCAGGGACAGCTCGGCGGAGCCGTCGCCGCGGGACTCGATGCCGCTCGCCTCGACGGTGACCGTGTCGGTGCCGCGGGCGGCGACGGTCAGGGTGCCGCGGTAGGTGATGGTGGAACTGCCGATGCGCAGGCGCAGCCGCCCGCCGGGGGTGCCGGGATCCGCGTCGGCGTCGAGTTGGCATCCGGGGATGCAGCGCGCCACGCGCTCCGGCTCGGTCAGTGCCTGCCGTACGGCCTCGACGGGAAACGGAACGTACACCTCGTGCTCCATGGCTATGGAGCCTACCCAGCCCTCCCGGCACACGTGCCCGGTCCGGCACCATTTTTCTCCCGCCCCTGTGCTGCCCTGCCTGCTCCGCCGCCCCCACCCCAGCCCCGCATCAGTCCAGATGCCGCGGATGCATCAACGTGGACGGCGGCAGACCGGCAATCCGGTCGCGGCCGGCGGCGCGACCGGCGGCCCGCAACCCGTCGCGGGTCAGCGAGTGCAGTGCGGGCGTGTCCGGGGCCAGGTCCAGGCGTGGTGTGCGGTGCGCGGCGAGGACGAAGCCCCAGCCGCAGGCGGCCCGGGTGGTGCCGGGTGGAGCTGGTGCGCAGGAGCGTTCCGCCGCGTCGTTACGCCCGGTGGGGCGTCCCGGGAGGCGGTACGGGGCGGTCCGCAGGCCCGCTGCCCGTACGGTCGCGTCCACCGTCCAGTACGAGCGTGGGCGGTTCAGGGGCTCCCCGGCGTGCACCACCAGCCGGCCGTCCCTGGCCAGCGCGCGGGCCGCCAGGCCGTAGAACTCCTGGGAGTAGAGCTTGGTGCTGGCCTGGCTGCCCGGGTCGGGCAGGTCGGCGACGATGACGTCGTACGGGCCGCCGTCGCGCGCCGCGCCGCCCCGCCGCAGCCACTCGAACACGTCGCCCGGGACGACCCGTACCCGCGGATCGTCCAGCGCGTGCCGGTTGAGCGCGGAGAGCCCCGGGTCCGTACGGGCCAGGCGGGTCATGCCGGGGTCCGGTTCGACGACCGTCACGGACACCACGCCGGCACAGCGCAGCACTTCGCGTGCGGCGAGCCCGTCACCGCCGCCCAGCACCAGCACCCGGCGGTGCGGGCCGCCGGACATGGCCGGGTGCACCAGCCCTTCGTGGTACGGGAATCCGTCGCCCGCGCTGGCCCGCAGCCGCCCGTCCAGGTAGAGCCCGAGCGGCCCTCCTTTGCCCGCCGTGCCGTCGGCCCCGGCTCCCTGCCGTTCCGGCTCGGCCGCGCCACGGCCCGAACTGCCCCGGTAGTCGGCCGCGTCGGTGCGCCCCGTGGCAGCCGGTCCCGTACCGCCCGTGATCACGACTTCCTGCACGCCGGTACGGACCGCGACCCGCGCCGCGGAGCCGTACACCGCGTCCCGCGCGGCCCGTTCGAACGGGGCGACCAGCAGCGTCCCGGCGGCGAGCAGCGCCAGTACCAGCACGTTGGCGAGGACCAGCCCCCAGCGGGCCCGTGTGGACAGGTCGCTGCGGAACAGCCACAGCACCAGCCCGCCTCCGGCCACCGCGTTGACCGAACCGGTGAGCAGGGCGCCGGAGACCTGGCCCAGCAGGGGCAGCAGCAGGAAGGGGAAGGCCAGGCCGCCGACGAGCGCGCCGACGTAGTCCGCTGCGAAGAGGTCGGCGACCGCGCCGCCCGCGTCCTGGCGGCGGACCCGCTGGATCAGCGTCATCAGCAGCGGCACCTCGGCGCCGATGAGCGCGCCGATGGCCAGGGAGAAGGCGACCAGGGCGGAGCGGGACTGGCCGAACCAGGCGTAGCAGGCGTAGAGCGCCATCGCGGAGAAGCCGCCGACCAGCGCGAGGCCCGCCTCCAGCGCGCCGAAGCCGACGGCGGCCCGGCAGCGCAGCCGCTTGGCGAGCAGGGATCCGATGCCCATCGCGAAGACCATGACGGACAGCACGACGGATGCCTGGGTGACCGAGTCCCCGGTCAGGTAGGAGGAGAGGGCGACCAGTTCGAGTTCGTAGACGATGCCGCAGGCGGCGCAGGCGAAGACGGTGGCCAGGACGAGCAGCCGGCCGATCCCGGCCGGTACGGGCAGTCGCGCCGGACCTGTGGCCTCCGGCGGGTCGGACGCACCGCGGCGGACGGGATCAGGCGGGTCGATCATGCCGTGAACGCTACGTGACACCTGGATGGCCCTATGTCACCCACACGAGCGTAGTGGGCCTTCTACACGGGCGACTTGGCGCACTCCGGACACCGGAACCGGCTCGCGCACCGGCCGGCGGCCCGGTCCGCGAGCCGGGCCGTCACAGCGCCGCCGTCATCCGCACACCCACCCGCGTACGCGTCGCGACCAGGCGGCCCTCCTGCGGATAGGCGTGCCACGTACGCCAGCGCACCTGCCCGTCCTCGCGCTGCGCCAGCATCGCGGTGAAGGCGTGCGGCGAGCCCGGGAACGTTCCGGCAAGGCCGTGTGGGTGTTCGGCGACGAGGGCGAGCAACTCCTGTGCGCGCCCGGCGAAGGAGCCGTGCGAGAGCGTCTCGACGTGCGCCGCGAACTCGTACTCCCAGTCGCCGATGCGTTTCGCCACACCCAGCGGAAGCGGGGTGCTGCTGCCGGGTATACAGGCCACCGTTTCGGAGCACGTGCCGCGCTCCTCCTCCAGCAGCACTTGGTGGGAGGCCCCGAGCAGCCTCAACTGTACGTGTGCCGCGGCGAGTTCCAGGTCGAGCACGGCAAGGGCCGGCAGCGGCTCCCTGCCCAGCGCCCAGGCCAGGTCACAGGCGCGGGTATCGGTGTAGGCCGTTTTGAGGATCGTGAGCATGGGTCGGCTCCGCAAGCACGCAGTGGATGGTGGGCCGGCCTGCCCCGGAGACGGGATCAGGTGGTGACTGTCTGCCGGCTCGTGCCCACGTGGGGGTCCGAGAACTGGGATTCTCTAGGGAGAGGGAATCATGAAAAGAGCGGGGCCCACAGCGTTTTTACCCATCTTCGTAGGGTTTCCATCCCTCAGAGGGCCACTCAGTTCAGTTGTTCAACAGCCCACCGCCCAGAGGGCGTTGACCTCACCCGGCGCATATGCGGACCTGCATGGGCCCCGTGCATGTGGACGGGGCAACAGCACGTCAGGAACTGCCGCAGCCCCCGCCGCCACCGCAGGACGAGGAGGAGTGTCCGCCGCCCCCGCCGGAGGAGTGGCCGCCGCTCCCGCAGGAGGAGAGCCCGCCGCAGGAGTGGCCGTGATGGTGGTGCCCGCCGCTCAGTCCCGGATCACCGGCCACCCACCAGCCGGTGCCGTCGTGCCGCCGCCTGCCGAGGCTGCGGCGCCCGCCGTCGCGGCTCTGCGCCGCCGTGGCCACCAGCGCCGCGACCACCCCACAGATCACCAGGAAGACCACGAAGCCCATCATCGCCCCACACTCCTTTCCGTCCCCCGAAGCGAGGCACCCGCCCCGCGCCGCCGGCTGCCCGGCCGGGCGCGGAGCCCTGTCGTACGTGTCCTGATCCCTCTCCGATCCGCGCTGATCCACTCCGGTGCGCCCGGTCCGTCTTCCGGACGCCTCGCACCGCGCCGTGTCCGTCGGCGGGGCTCATGCCCCGGCGCCGCCGCGCCCAAAGCACAGTTGAGGAAGTCCAGAGGTTCGGCGGAGGATGGCGGACATGTCACGACCGCTGCTCAACCGCCGCCTCGCGGAGTTCGGTACGACGATCTTCGCCGAGATGTCCGCGCTCGCCGTACGCACCGGATCGATCAATCTGGGACAGGGCTTTCCCGACACCGACGGGCCGCAGGAGGTCAGGGAGGCGGCGGTCCGCGCACTGCGCGACGGCCGCGGCAACCAGTACCCGCCCGGCCCCGGCGTCCCCGAACTGCGCGCCGCCGTCGCCGCCCACCAGCAGCGCTTCTACGGCCACCTCGGCGTCGCGTACGACCCCGACACCGAGGTGCTGGTCACCGCGGGCGCCACCGAGGCCATCGCCGCCTCGCTGCTCGCCCTCCTGGAGCCCGGCGACGAAGTGATCGCGCTGGAGCCGTACTACGACTCCTACGCGGCGTGCATCGCGATGGCGGGCGGCACCCGCGTCCCGGTGACGCTGCGCCCGTCCGCCGAGGACGGTACGTACGCCCTTGATCTCGACGAGCTGCGCGACGCCATCACCGACCGCACCCGCCTCATCCTCCTCAACACGCCCCACAACCCCACCGGCACCGTCCTCGACCGCGCCGAACTCACCGAGATCGCCCGCCTCGCCTGCGAGCGCGACCTCCTCGTGATCACCGACGAGGTCTACGAACACCTCGTCTACGAGGGCGAGCACATTCCGCTGGCGTCCCTGCCCGGCATGCGCGAGCGCACCGTCACCATCGGCTCGGCCGGCAAGACCTTCTCCTTCACCGGCTGGAAGGTCGGCTGGGTCACCGCGAGCCCGGAGCTGGTCGGCGCCGTCCGCTCGGCCAAGCAGTTCCTCACGTACGTCTCCGCGGGCCCGTTCCAGTACGCGGTCGCCGAGGCCCTGGCGCTGCCCGACAGCTACTACACCGGGCTGCGGGACGATCTGCGCGCCAAGCGTGACCTTCTGGCCGACGGCCTCGCCGCCGCCGGATTCCGCGTCTTCCGCCCGTCCGGCACGTACTTCGTCACCACCGACATCCGCCCCCTCGGCGAGGAGGACGGCTTCGCCTTCTGCCGCGCCCTCCCGGAGCGCGCCGGCGTCGTGGCCATCCCCAACGCCGTCTTCTACGACCACCAGGACCAGGGCGCCCCGTACGTCCGGTTCGCGTTCTGCAAGCAGGAGAAGGTCCTCCAGGAAGCGGTCGACCGCCTCCGCGCCCTCTGAGCGGAGTTCCGTACCGCGCGCCCCTGTATGCCACCCGGCCGGCCTACAGGGGTCGCGTGGCGGGCGGACGGCACCGAGAGTCGATGTGTCGGGCTGCGCCGGGCGCGTGGCCGCCGCGCGTACCGGAGGTGTTTCGTGTCCGCCGAGACCGTCGACACCGCGGCCGCCGCAGCGCCACGGCCCGGCTCCGTACGCGTCCATGTACGTGCCGCGCTGCGCCGTGCGGCCCCCGCCCTCGCCCTGTTCATGGCCATCCGCCTCGCGGGGGCCGTGTGCACGGCGCTGTGGGCCTGGCACACCGGTCGCCACCCGCGCAATGTGCTCGGCGCCACGTGGGACTCCAACTGGTATCTGAGCGTGGCCCGGTACGGCTACGGCTCCCCGACACCGCATCACATGTGGCCTACGGACCCTCTCGCCGACCTGGCATTCTTCCCCCTGTACCCGGGGCTGATACGCGGCGTCTCCACCGCCCTGCCCATCGGCGCGCTCAGCGCCGGGCTGCTGCTCGCGTGGGCGGCCGCCGCCGTGGCCGCCTGGGGGATCTTCGCGGTCGGCGCGCATCTCCACGGGCGGCGCGCCGGCACGTTCCTGGTGGCGCTGTGGGCGCTGCTGCCGCACGCCGTCATCGAGTCGCTGAGCTATACGGAATCGCTGCTCACCGCGCTGGCCGCCTGGGCCCTGTACGCGCTGCTCACCGATCGCCCGCTGTGGGCCGGGGCGCTGGCTGCCCTGGCCGGTCTGGCACGGCCGAACGGCCTCGCGGTCGCCGCCGCGGTCCTGGCGGTGACGGCCGTACGGACCTGGCGGCGCGCCCGGCACGGTCCCGCACCGCGGCAGCGGCGCCCCCTCTGGCACTACTGGACGGCGGCTCTGATCGCCCCCGCGGGCTGGCTCGGATACGTCCTGTGGGTGGGGGCGCGCACGGGCCTGGGGCCGCGCGGCTACTTCCAGGTGCAGGAGCTCTGGGGGTCCCGTTTCGACTTCGGCCGGGACACCCTGCGGTCCGTGAAGCGGCTGTTCCTGCATGACGCGCCGCTGGTGCAGTACATGGCGGCGGCCGTGCTCGCCGTGGCGCTGCTGCTGCTCGTACTCCTGGTGCTGGACCGGCCACCGCTGCCGCTGCTCGTCTGCACCGCCGTACTGATGGCCATGGCCCTCGGCGGCACCGGCTACTTCCCGTCCAAACCGCGCTTCCTCCTGCCGGCCTTCCCGCTGCTCATCCCGGCGGCCGTCGCACTGGCCCGCGCCCACCCGCGCGCCGTCGTCCTGACGACGGGCGCGCTGTCCGTGCTCTCCTTCGGCTACGGGCTGTACCTGCTGACCATGGCACCCGAGCCGCTGTGAGCTCCGGCCGCGGGCAGTGCCCGGTCACCGGAATGGCCGCTGCCAGGAGGGCAACCGGGCTCCGCGGTGCGTTCATGAGTGGGGGAACCGCAACCCATCTGCTCGGGGAGCCGTCCGAAAGGAACCGCGATGCTCAAGCGTCTCGCTGCCGCACTCAGCTGTACCGCCCTCGCCCTCGGTGGCGCTGTGGCCATTGCCCCGACTGCCCAGGCCACTCCGCAGTCCTGCTACTACTACGTGCTGGAGCAGTACCCCGGCGCAGATGAAGAGGTGGCCGAACGGGCCTGCCGCATCGGGGGCAGGGGCGGGACGGAGAACTTCCGCGCCTGCTACTTCGAGCTGCGGAGGGACCACGTGCCCGCCGTAGTGGCCGGCGAAGCCTGCCGACGAGCGGCCAGGGGCTGACGGCAAGCACGTCGAAGGGCCCCGGAGCGGATCGCTCCGGGGCCCTTCGGCGTCTGCGGCCGGGCGGAAGGCTTACGCCTCCTCGTCACCCGGCTTCGCGTCGCCGTCACCCTCGATGTCGGCCTCCAGGCCGAGCTGCTCGACGATCCACTTGTCGAACTCGATCGACGCGCGGACCCAGCTGACCGTGCTCGACACAAAGTGTTCGAGCGCGACGCCGGTACCGATCAGCATCGACGCCTCGCCGATCAGGCGGACCGTGCCGTCGTCGTGGGTGTGGGTGTACGCCTTGGGCCACAGCGTCCGGCGGTTCCAGTCGTCGATCGCCTCCAGCAGCTTCGCCTTGTCGTCGATGCCGTGCGGGCGGTCGTAGAACGTACGGACGGAGAAGATCTGCTGCTCCTCCTCGCCGCGGAACATGAAGTACGTGCGGAACTGCTCCCACGGGGCGGCGAGGTCACCCTCGTCGTCGACTACGTACTTCAGCTCCATCTGGTCGAGGAGCTGCTTGACCAGGTCCTGGTCGGGCAGGACGGGACCATCAGGCCCCGACGGCTGCGGTTCGGGCTGGCCCCCGAAATTCGGGATCGAGGACGGGTCGATGCTCACCGTGGAATTCCCTTCGTATGGTCCTCGCCATCCTCCCCCATCCCGGCCCCGTCCTGGCAAGCCCGCCGCCGTCTCTCCGCTGTGGGCCGAAACCGGCCCGGCGGACGGGACGGCGGCGGACCGCCGCGACCGCTCCGGTGCGCCTTACCGTACGGGACCGACGGTCAGCGCCCGGCCGTCCTCGGCGACATCCACCCGTACGGTGTCGCCGTCCAGCACCTCGCCCGCCAGGATCGCCTTGGCGAGCTGGTCGCCGATGGCCGTCTGGACCAGGCGGCGCAGCGGGCGCGCGCCGTAGGAGAGGTCCGGTGCGGCCTGCGGCTGGTCCACGACCGGCTCCTGGCCGAGCCAGGCCAGCCAGGTCAGGGCGCGGTCGGTGACGTCCAGCGTCAGCCTGCGGTCGGCGAGCCGGCGCTGGAGGTGGGCGATCTGGATGCCCGCGATCCGCTGGAGCTGGTCGGTGCCGAGCGGGTGGAAGACCACCAGGTCGTCCAGCCGGTTCAGGAACTCCGGCCGGAAGGAGGCCCGGACCGTCTCCAGCACCTTCTCCTTCTTCTGGTCCTCCTTGAGCAGCGGGTCCATCAGGAAGGTGGAGCCCAGGTTGGAGGTCAGGATCAGGATCGTGTTGCGGAAGTCCACCGTGCGGCCCTGGCCGTCGGTGAGCCGCCCGTCGTCCAGCACCTGGAGCAGCACGTCGAAGACCTCGTGGTGCGCCTTCTCCACCTCGTCCAGCAGGACGACGCTGTACGGACGGCGGCGCACCGCCTCGGTGAGCTGGCCGCCCTCCTCGTAGCCGACGTAGCCGGGCGGGGCGCCGACCAGGCGGGCGACGCTGTGCTTCTCGCCGTACTCGCTCATGTCGATGCGGACCATCGCCCGCTCGTCGTCGAAGAGGAAGTCGGCGAGCGCCTTGGCCAGCTCGGTCTTGCCGACACCGGTCGGGCCGAGGAAGAGGAACGAGCCGGTGGGACGGTCCGGGTCGGCGATGCCGGCGCGGGTACGGCGTACCGCGTCGGACACCGCCCGTACGGCCTCGGCCTGGCCGATCAGGCGCTTGCCCAGCTCGTCCTCCATGCGCAGCAGCTTCTGCGTCTCGCCCTCCAGCAGGCGCCCGGCCGGAATGCCGGTCCAGGAGCCGACCACGTCCGCGATGTCGTCCGGGCCGACCTCCTCCTTGACCATCGAGGACTTGCCGTCGGCGGACGCCTCCTGCTCGGCCTCGGCCGCCGCGGCCTCCTCCAGCTCCCGCTCCAGGCCCGGGATCTCCCCGTACAGCAGCTTGGAAGCGGTGTCGAAGTCGCCGTCGCGCTGGGCGCGCTCGGCCTGGCCGCGCAGCTCGTCCAGCTTCTCCTTCAGCTCGCCGAGGCGGTTGAGGCCCTGCTTCTCCTTCTCCCAGCGGGCGGTCAGGCCGCGCAGCTCCTCCTCCTTGTCGGCGAGGTCCTTGCGCAGCTTCTCCAGGCGCTGCACGGAGCCGGCGTCGGTCTCGTTCTTGAGCGCCAGCTCCTCCATGCGCAGCCGGTCGACGGCGCGCTGCAGCTCGTCGATCTCCACCGGCGAGGAGTCGATCTCCATACGGAGGCGGGAGGCCGCCTCGTCCACGAGGTCGATGGCCTTGTCCGGCAGGAAGCGGGAGGTGATGTAGCGGTCGGAGAGGGTCGCGGCGGCGACCAGCGCGGAGTCCGCGATCTGCACCTTGTGGTGCGCCTCGTAGCGGCCCTTGAGGCCGCGCAGGATCGCGACGGTGTCCTCGACGGTCGGCTCGGCGACCAGCACCTGCTGGAAGCGCCGCTCCAGCGCCGGGTCCTTCTCGATGCGCTCGCGGTACTCGTCCAGGGTCGTGGCGCCGACCATCCGCAGCTCGCCGCGGGCCAGCATCGGCTTGAGCATGTTGCCCGCGTCCATCGCGGAATCGCCGCCCGCGCCGGTGCCGACGACCGTGTGCAGCTCGTCGATGAACGTGATGATCTGGCCGTCGCTGGACTTGATCTCCGCGAGGACGGTCTTCAGCCGCTCCTCGAACTCGCCGCGGTACTTCGCGCCCGCCACCATCGCGCCCAGGTCCAGCGCCACCAGCCGCTTGTCGCGCAGCGACTCGGGCACGTCGCCCTTCACTATCCGCTGCGCCAGCCCCTCGACCACGGCGGTCTTGCCGACGCCGGGCTCGCCGATGAGCACCGGGTTGTTCTTCGTACGACGGGAGAGCACCTGCACGACACGGCGGATCTCCTGGTCACGGCCGATGACCGGGTCGAGCTTGCCCTCGCGGGCCGCCGCCGTGAAGTCCGTACCGAACTTCTCCAGCGCCTTGTACGTGCCCTCCGGGTCCGGGTTGGTCACCCGCCGGCCGCCCCGGCTGTCCTCGAAGGCGCTCAGCAGCTTCTTGGCCGTGGCGCCCTGCTCCGCCAGCAGCTCGCCGGTGCGGCCGCCCTTCGCGGCGATGCCGATGAGCAGGTGCTCGGTGGAGATGAAGTCGTCGCCCAGTTCCTTGGCGCGCTGCGCGGCGTCGGCGATGACGGCCAGCGTGTCGCGGTCCGGCTGCGGCGGGGCGACCGTGGAACCCTGCACGCTGGGCAGGGCGGCCAGCTGGCGTTCGGCGCCGGAGCGCAGCGCGACGGCGTCCGCCTCGACGGCCGCCAGCAGGTCGGTGATGTTCTCGTTGTCCGCGCCGGCGAGGAGGGCGAGCAGCAGGTGCGCGGGGGTCATGTCCGCGTGTCCCGCCGTCACCGCCCGCTCGTTGGCGGCGCTCAGCGCCTCGCGGCTCTTGTTGGTCAGCTCGGCGTCCACTCGGCCGCTCCTCCTTGTGCTCGGGTGCGTGGTCGGCGCCGCATGCGCGGCGAAACCTGCTCAGCTCAACGTCCGATAAGTTGAGTCTATTCCACTCAAGGCTGTTCCGGACAGCATACGGCGCCTTCCGGCCCTTCTACGGGTGCACCCGGGACGCCGGGCCATGCTTTTCCCGCCCCCGCCGGTTTTCCCGTACGCGATCACCGGGGACCGCCGGGCGGGCACCGCCGCCCACCGCACCAAGCCGTCCGACCTGCCTCCGTCGCACCGGTCCCGGACGGCCGGAACCGGCGCGGAACCGGTCGCGGTCTCCCGCGTTCTCCCGGGACAAACAGCGCTTTCACGGCATCTCCCCAGCGCCCCCATGCTGTCTTCACAGTTCCTTCTCAGCACCTCCTCACGGCGCCCCCACAGGTTCCCCAATTACTCTTCCGCTCATGGCCCACGACCTGGACGACCTCAGCCCCGAGTACCTCGCCTTCTGGAGCGAGCACCTCATGTGCACGCTGACCACCCTGCGCCCCGACGGCACACCCCATGTCGTCCCGGTCGGCGTCACCTTCGACGCCAATCAGCGCATCGCCCGCGTGATCACCCGAAAGGACAGCGCCAAGGTCGGCCATATCCTCGCCGGGGGCCCGGACGGCGCCCGGGTCGCGGTGTGCCAGGTGGCCCGCAAGCGGTGGGCCACCCTGGAGGGCGTGGCCCGCATCCGTACGGACGCCGACGTGGTGGCCGACGCGGTACGGCGCTACGCCGAGCGGTACGGCCGCACCCCCAAGCCCAAGCCGGACCGGGTGATGATCGAGATCACCGTGACCAAGGCGCTGGGGCGCGCGTAGGACACCGTCCGGCCAGGTCCGTACCTGGCCGGATCCGGATGGTGCGCTTCCGCCGCCGTACGCGGCCCTGCTATGCCCGAAGCGGGACAACCGCTCCCGGCGCATCCACCGCGCGGAGCGGAAAACGGCTGCTGGAGAGCGCATGGCGTCTGCATCACGCACCGGACCCGCCCCTGCCCGTACGGGCGTCCGATCCCTCCGTGCCCGCCGCCCCGCCCGCGCCGAGCTGTGCCCCCGCTGCGGCGGCCAGCTCGCCGTGAACCAGGACGGCTGGGCGATCTGCCACGCCTGCGGATACGCCTCGCCGCCCGGCACCGCCCCTCCACCCCGGTCGTCGCGCGGCGGTATCGTCACCTCCACACTCGCCACGCCCCGGGGGGCACGATGAATTCGGTCCGAGTGACGGCGATCGCCTGCCTCATGCCGCTGTCAGGGCTGGACGACGACCCGTTCCTGGTGGACGACCGCAGCCAGCACGCCATGTGCGCGCGCTGGGCCGAGGCCCGCGACTACGACCTGACCTGCCGGCTGAGCGTCCACCAGCTCCGCGCCGACCACGCCACACTGTGGCAGGACGTGGAAGCCGGGCTGGTCGACGTCTTCGTCGTCCCCAACCGCCGCGCCCTGGAGAACGCCATCGCCTCGGCCGACGAGTTCACCGCCCGCTGCACCGCCGCCGGCGTCCGCCTGGAGACCGCCGACTACGACGAGCCGGTCTACACCAGCGCGATGAAGTCCCACGTACACCGCCGTCTGTCCATGCCGACGGCCGGGTACAACGGCTGCTGAACCCGCCGGGTACCGCCGCAAAAGGCAGCGGGGCCGGGGTGCGCTGTGCACCCCGGCCCCGCTCCACGGACGATGACGGCCTAGTCGGCGGACCGCTTCTTCGGACGCCACACGACCAGCGCGCCGGTCTGCTGCACGTCCTGATAGGGCACCAGGTCCCGGCGGTACGAGGCGTGCACGGCCGCCTCCCGCTGCTGCATGGCGGCAGCCGCGCCCTCGACCGCGTGCTGGAGCTCGGCGACCCGCTGGCGCAGGGCCGTGACCTGGTTCTCCAGTTCGATGATGCGCTTGATGCCGGCGAGGTTGATGCCCTCGTCCTGCGACAACCGCTGCACCTCACGGAGCAGTTCGATGTCCCGGGCCGAATAGCGCCGGCCGCGCCCGGCCGTACGGTCGGGCGAGACCAGACCCAGCCGGTCGTACTGCCGCAGGGTCTGCGGATGCAGGCCCGAGAGCTGAGCCGCGACGGAGATGACGTACACCGGCGACTCTTCGGTCAGTTCATACGGGTTCCGACGCCCGCCCCGGCCATCCATCCGACTCATGCTCCCTTCGCGGCCTGGAACAGCTCCGCCCGCGGGTCCTCGCCCGCGGTCGCCTCACGGTAGGACTCCAGCGACTCCCGTGCCTTGTCGCCGAGGTCCTTGGGCACGCTCACCTCGACGGTGACCAACAGGTCGCCGCGGGTGCCGTCCTTGCGCGACGCGCCCTTGCCGCGCACGCGCATCGTACGTCCGTTGGGAGTCCCGGCCGGCAGTTTGAGCGTCACCGGCGGGCCGCCCAGGGTCGGCACCCGCACCTCGCCGCCCAGCGCCGCCTCCGGGAAGGTGACCGGAACGGTGACGGTCAGGTTGTCACCCTTGCGGCCGAAGACCGGGTGGGCGTCGACGTGGACGACGACGTACAGATCGCCGTTCGGGCCGCCGCGCTCGCCCGGGGCGCCCTTGCCGCGCAGCCGGATGCGCTGCCCGTCGGAGACGCCCGCCGGGATGCGCACCTGCATCGTGCGCGAACTGGTCGCCCGCCCGCTGCCCTTGCAGACATCGCAGGGCGTCTCGGCTATCAGGCCGCGGCCCTTGCAGTCCACGCACGGGTCGGTGAGCGAGAAGCCGCCACCGCCGCCGCGGCTGACCTGCCCGGTGCCGACGCAGGTCGGGCACACCCGCGGCGTGCCGTTCTTGTCGCCGGTGCCCGAACACGCCTTGCAGGGGGCCTGGCTGGACATCCGCAGCGGGACCGTGGCCCCGTCCACCGCCTCGGTGAAGCTGAGCGTCACCTCGGACTCGATGTCCTGGCCGCGGCGCGGCTGCGTACGCGTGCCGCCGCCGCGGTTGAACAGGCCGCCGAAGACATCGCCGAGACCGCCGCCGAAGCCGCCGCCCGCCGAGCCGCCCTGGGCGCCGCCTCCGAAGAGGTCGCCCAGGTCGAAGTTGAACGATCCGCCACCGGCGCCGCCGGGGCCCGCGCGGAAGCCGCCGTTGCCGAACAGCGCCCGCGCCTCGTCGTACTCCTTGCGGCGCTTGGGGTCACCGAGGATGTCGTTGGCCTCGGAGATCTCCTTGAAGCGCTCCTCGGCCTTGGCGTCCCCCTTGTTGGCGTCCGGGTGGAACTCCCGGGCCAGCTTGCGGTACGCCTTCTTGATCTCCGCCTCGGTGGCGTCCTTCGGGACGCCGAGGACCTTGTAGTAGTCCTTCTCCACGAAGTCCTTGGTGTTCATCCCCGACGTCCCTCCTCCCGTACTGCTTCTTCCGCCGCCGCGTCAGCCCTCGTCCGGGCCACCGCTCTCCTCGTCCGAAGCCTTGGCGTCGTCCTCCGAGGCGGCCTTGCCGGACTGCGCGCCCGGCTGCGGCTCGGCCACCGCGACCCGTGCGGGACGGATCGTTCGTTCACCGATGCGATACCCCGGCTGGAGGATGGCGACGCACGTGGTCTCCGTGACATCCGGCGCATAGGAATGCATCAGCGCCTCGTGGATCGTCGGGTCGAAGGGCTCGCCCTCCTTGCCGAACTGCTGGAGGCCCAGCTTCGCGACCACGGTCTCCAGCGACTCGGCCACCGACTTGAAGCCGCCGACCAGCTCGCCGTGCTCCCGGGCCCGGCCGACGTCGTCGAGCACCGGCAGCAGCTCGGTGAGCAGGTTCGCCGCGGCGATCTCCTTCACCGACACCCGGTCCCGCTCCACCCGGCGACGGTAGTTCTGGTACTCCGCCTGGAGCCGCTGGAGGTCCGCGGTGCGCTCGTTGAGCGCGGTGCGCACCTGGTCCAGCTGCGCCGTGAGAGCTACGTCCTGGTTCGCATCCCCGGCCGGGGCCGAGCCCGCCGTGTCGGCGGACTCGGCCTGCGCCGCGTCATCAGGGGTCTTTGCGGCATCGGCGGGGACGTCGGGCTTCTCCTCGAAGCCCGGAGTCTCCTCCGTCACGCGGCACCACCCTTGGCATCCTTCGGCTTCTCGTCGTCGACGATCTCGGCGTCGACCACGTCGTCCTCGGCCTTGGCCTGCTGGCCGCCCGCGGCACCCGCGGCACCGGCGGCGCCCTCGGCACCACCCGCGGCCTGCGCGTCGGCGTACATGGCCTGGCCCAGCTTCTGGCTGACCGCGGCGACCTTCTCGGTCGCGGTGCGGATCTCGGCCGTGTCCTCGCCCTTGAGCTTCTCCTTCAGCTCGGCGACGGCGGCCTCGACCTCGGTCTTCACCTCGGCGGGGACCTTCTCCTCGTTGTCCTTGAGGAACTTCTCCGTCTGGTAGACGAGCTGCTCGCCCTGGTTGCGGGACTCGGCGGCCTCGCGGCGGCGGTGGTCCTCGTCCGCGTACTGCTCGGCCTCCTGGCGCATCCGGTCGACCTCGTCCTTCGGCAGCGAGGAGCCGCCGGTGACGGTCATCTTCTGCTCCTTGCCGGTGCCGAGGTCCTTCGCCGCGACGTGCATGATGCCGTTCGCGTCGATGTCGAAGGTGACCTCGATCTGCGGCACGCCGCGCGGGGCCGGGGGCAGACCGGTCAGCTCGAACATGCCGAGCTTCTTGTTGTACGCCGCGATCTCGCGCTCGCCCTGGTAGACCTGGATCTGCACGGAGGGCTGGTTGTCCTCGGCGGTGGTGAAGATCTCCGAGCGCTTGGTCGGGATCGTCGTGTTCCGCTCGATGAGCTTGGTCATGATGCCGCCCTTGGTCTCGATACCGAGGGACAGCGGGGTGACGTCCAACGCCCTTGTTGGCGTCCTTGCCACCGGTCAGCTCCTTGACCAGCTCGGCGACGGCCGGCATCCGGGTCGAGCCGCCGACCAGGACCACGTGGTCGATCTCGGACAGCTCGATGCCGGCGTCCTTGATCACGTTGTGGAACGGGGTCTTGCAGCGCTCCAGGAGGTCCGAGGTCAGCTGCTGGAACTGCGCCCGGGTGAGCTTCTCGTCCAGGTGCAGCGGGCCCTCGGCGGAGGCGGTGATGTAGGGCAGGTTGATCGTCGTCTCGGTGGAGGACGACAGCTCGATCTTCGCCTTCTCCGCGGCCTCGCGCAGCCGCTGGAGCGCCATCTTGTCCTTGGACAGGTCGACGCCGTGGCCGTTCTGGAACTGCTTGACCAGGTAGTCGACGACGCGCTGGTCCCAGTCGTCACCACCGAGGTGGTTGTCACCGTTGGTGGCCTTGACCTCGACGACACCGTCGCCGATCTCCAGCAGCGAGACGTCGAAGGTACCGCCACCGAGGTCGAAGACCAGGATGGTCTGGTCGTCCTTCTCCAGGCCGTAGGCCAGGGCCGCGGCGGTGGGCTCGTTGACGATGCGCAGGACGTTCAGGCCCGCGATCTCACCGGCCTCCTTGGTGGCCTGGCGCTCGGAGTCGTTGAAGTACGCCGGAACGGTGATGACCGCGTCGGTGACCTTCTCGCCCAGGTAAGCCTCGGCGTCCCGCTTGAGCTTCTGCAGGATGAAGGCGCTCATCTGCTGCGGGTTGAAGTCCTTGCCGTCCAGGTTCACCTTCCAGTCGGTGCCCATGTGGCGCTTGACCGACCGGATGGTCCTGTCGACGTTGGTGACCGCCTGGCGCTTGGCCACCTCGCCGACCAGGACCTCGCCGTTCTTGGCGAAGGCGACGACGGACGGCGTGGTCCTGGCGCCCTCGGCGTTGGTGATGACGGTGGGCTCACCGCCTTCGAGAACACTGACGACGGAGTTCGTCGTGCCCAGGTCGATGCCGACCGCACGTGCCATTTCGATTCCTCCATGACTTGAGTGGAACAGGCTCAAGGGTGCAGGACGCCCGGCGCGCTGTCAATTGACCTGAGCCAGCCTCACTCAACTTTTATGTCGGATGCCTCGTCACGCCCGCTCTGGGGGACGCCCCGGCGCCTACGAAGGGTTGCCTGCGCGACACAGATCACCGGCCGGGCGGCTTCATGGGGCTCGGGATACTGGGTAACCTCAGCGCAGACCCGAAAAGTTACTGCTTAGTAATCGCTGTAGATCTTGTCCCCGCGGACTCCGTGTACCCCTCGTACGTACGCGCAGCCCCACCAGAAGTATTCCCCGTAACCCCCGCACTCGCAGGCCCGAGGAGCCACCCATGCAACTCGCCGCGATCATCGTGTCGCTGGTCCTAATCGCGGTCGGCGTCGCACTGTTCGGCCGTGCCATCCTGCAGATCGTCCGGCAGCTGCGGCTCGGCCAGCCCGTACCGGCCGGCACCCGGACCGACGACCCCGCGCAACGCACGGTCACGGTGGTCAAGGAATTCCTCGGCCACACCCGTATGAACAAGTGGGGCATCGTCGGCGCGGCGCACTGGTTCGTGGCGGTGGGCTTCTTCTCGCTGCTGCTGACGATCGTCAACGCCATCGGCCAGCTCTTCAAGGCCGACTGGCTGCTGCCCGTCATCGGCGAGTGGGCGCCGTACAACGTCTTCGTCGAGTTCATCGGCACGATGACGGTGCTCGGCATCCTCCTCCTGATCGTCGTCCGGCAGCTGAGCAGGCCCGGCAAGCCGGGCCGCAAGTCCCGCTTCGCCGGCTCCAACTTCGGCCAGGCGTACTTCGTCGAGGCGGTCATCCTGATCGTCGGCATCTGCATCTTCATGCTGCACGCGCTGGAGGGCGCCCAGCACCACGTGGACGGCTACGAGGCGTCGTTCTTCATCTCGTACCCGGTGGTCTCGTGGCTGGAGGGCATGGACGCCGCGACGCTCCAGAACCTCACCTACTTCTTCGCCGGTCTGAAGATCGCGACGTCCTTCATCTGGATGATCACGGTCGCGCTGAAGACCGACATGGGCGTGGCCTGGCACCGCTTCCTGGCCTTCCCGAACATCTGGTTCAAGCGCGAGGCCAGTGGTGACGTGGCGCTCGGCGCCCTCCAGCCGATGACCAGCGCCGGCAAGCCGATCGACTTCGAGGACCCCGGCGAGGACGACCAGTTCGGCGTCTCCCAGATCGAGCACTTCTCCTGGAAGGGCCTGCTCGACTTCTCCACCTGCACCGAGTGCGGCCGCTGCCAGTCGCAGTGCCCCGCCTGGAACACCGGCAAGCCGCTGTCGCCGAAGCTGCTGATCATGGCGCTGCGCGACCACGCGCACGCCAAGGCCCCGTACCTGCTCGCCGGCGGCGGCAAGGACGAGGAGGGCGCCGAGAAGGCGACCGAGGCGCAGCTCAAGGACGTGCCCGCGGCGGCGCTGGCGGAGGCCGAGCGCCCGCTGATCGGCACCCTGGAGGAGAACGGCGTCATCGACCCGGACGTGCTGTGGTCCTGCACCACCTGCGGCGCGTGCGTGGAGCAGTGCCCGGTCGACATCGAGCACGTCGACCACATCGTCGACATGCGGCGCTACCAGGTCATGATCGAGTCCAGCTTCCCCAGCGAGGCCGGCACGATGCTGAAGAACCTGGAGAAGAAGGGCAACCCCTGGGGCCTGGCCAAGAAGCAGCGCCTGGCGTGGACCAAGGAGGTCGACTTCGAGGTCCCGGTCGTCGGCAAGGACATCGAGGACCTCACCGAGGTCGACTACCTGTACTGGGTCGGCTGCGCGGGCGCCCTGGAGGACCGCGCCAAGAAGACCACCAAGGCGTTCGCCGAGCTGCTGCACATCGCGGGCGTGAAGTTCGCGATCATGGGCGGCGACGAGGCGTGCACCGGTGACTCGGCCCGCCGCCTGGGCAACGAGTTCCTCTTCCAGCAGCTCGGCCAGCAGAACGTCGAGATGCTGAACATGGCGTTCGGCGAGGATGCGGACGAGGGCGTGACCGTCCCGAAGGCCAAGAAGAAGATCGTCGCGACCTGCCCGCACTGCTTCAACACGATCGCGAACGAGTACCCGCAGCTCGGCGGCGAGTACGAGGTCATCCACCACACCCAGCTGCTCCAGCACCTGATCGACGAGGGCAGGCTGATCCCCGTCACCCCGGTCGAGGGCCTGATCACGTACCACGACCCCTGCTACCTGGGCCGCCACAACAAGGTCTACACGCCGCCGCGCGAGATCATCGCCAAGGTGCCGGGCCTGCGCAACGAGGAGATGCACCGCCACAAGGAGCGCGGCTTCTGCTGCGGCGCGGGCGGCGCGCGCATGTGGATGGAGGAGCGGATCGGCAAGCGCATCAACAACGAGCGCGTCGACGAGGCCCTGTCCCTGAACCCGGACATCGTCTCCACCGCCTGCCCGTTCTGCCTGGTCATGCTGACCGACTCGGTCAACGGCAAGAAGAACGACGGCAAGGCCAAGGAATCCGTCCAGGTCGTGGATGTGGCCCAGCTGCTGCTGGACTCCGTCAAGACCCCGGTCGACCCGGCCGGCGAGGAGGCCCCGACGGACGCCCCGGAGCCGGAGCCGGTGAAGTAGCCGGTCCCGACCGTCCCGCCGGTTCTCGTTTCATACTCGGCCGCTCCCGCTTTGGTGGGGGCGGCCGGGTGCTTTGGGGGAGGAGGCGGCCGGGGCGTTGGGGCGGTACGGGCGCGTCGGTACGTGGGCGAAGCGTCGGGCCGCTTCCGTATCGACGTAACGCTGCCGGGCCGACGGTACACCTACGTAGCGACGTGCCGAGGTCGTCGCGACGTACCGACCCGCGTCGACGAGACGGCCTCGACCCGACGGTACGGTCCCGTTCCGACGTACCGGCCCGACCCGACGTACCGAACCCGTAGCGACGTCCCGAACCCGTCCCGACGTGAGCCCGTGGAGCGGCGTACGGGCGCGGCGCGACGTACCGTCCCGTACATGAGAACCGCTCGGGCCCCTCTCGCCACAGCTGCCACCACCGTCACTGCCGCCGCTGCCGCGCTGGCCGCGATCGTCGGGCTCACCGGGTGTGGCGGGGCCTCGCAGGCGGCGGATCCCGCGCAGCCGGCCGCCCGGCACTTCGAGGGGCTGCCCTTCGTCGGCGTCCTGTTCGCCGACGGGGAGCACCACTGCACCGCGAGCGTCGTCGACAGTCCGAAGGGCAACGTGCTGGTCACTGCCGCGCACTGCGTCCACTTCCAGGACGACGACGAGAACGACGAGGGCGAGGACGACGGCAAGGACTCGGCCGACGGGGAGAAGCCCGGGCCGATCACCGGTGACCTGCAGTTCGCGCCGCGCTTCTCCGGGGCCGGGGAAGGCACGTTCCCGTACGGGAAGTGGAAGGTCAGCGGCATCCACGTGCCCAAGGCGTGGCGGGACGAGGACAGCGACCGGGGCGACTACGCCTTCCTGACCGTCGAGCCGGACGCCCGGGGCCGCTCCGTTCAGGAGGTCGTCGGCGCCGCCACCCCCGACTTCTCGTCCGGTCCCCGCCGCCATGTCACCGTCGTCGGCTACCCCAACGAGGCGTACAACCCGGACAACGACCCGATCACCTGCACCACGGACACCGAGCGCGACGAGGACCAGCCGTACATGATGCAGATGCGGTGCGGCGGCTTCTACGACGGCACCAGCGGCGGCCCCTGGCTCGCCGACCACCACGGCGCCGGCCGCCCCGGGCGCCTGATCGGCGTGCTGAGCGGCGGCGACACGGACGCCGAGTCGACGGCCGTGCTCTTCGACGGGCAGGCGCGGGAGCTGTACGAGCGGGTGGCGGGCGGCGCGGCGAAGTCGTCCTGATCGCCATGGTCCCGTACCGCCCGGCACAGCGCGGCCCGGCTCCCCCGACTACGACGGCGACCACCACGCCGACCTGGTGCTCCTCACCCGCCGCCGAACCGGCACCGACGACCTCATAACCGTCCACCCCGGAACCCCCACCGGCCCGTCCTCGCCCCCGGCCACCACCTTCTCGACCACGGCCTTCTCGACCACGGCCTTCAGCGACGGCTGATGGAAAGCGCCGTGCAGTCACCCCCGCCACCCCACTGCCCCCTGCACCTATTCTTTCCCGAGTGCGCAGTTGAGGCGGACAGTGCCGGACGGACGGTTCTGTCTGCCCGGGGGAACCTGTTAGCCCGGGGGAAAGGTCGTGCTGAACATGTCTGCTGAGCCGGGGGCGGAGACCCCGTCGGCGCCCCCGGTGCTGTCCCTGCGGACGGCTGACCTCGACGAGGCCCGGTGGATGCTCGGCCAAGCCTTCTACGTCACCCACATCGACCGGCTCCATCCGAGCGACGACGTGGGCGCGCACCTCGACGTGGTGCGGCTGGGCGCGGTCACCGTCGGTGAGGTGGGGTTCGGCACCGATCTGCGGCTGCGGTCCGGGGAGCTGGGCTCGTACCACGTCGACGTACCGCTGAGCGGCAGCATCCAGTGGCGGCAGGGTACGGGCGCGGTGGAGACCGCCACTCCGGAGCGGGCCGGGGTGTTCCAGCCGGACGGCGCGACCACCATCGACCGGTGGCACGCCGGCTGCCGGCTGCTGGCGCTGAAGATCCGTACGGCGGACCTGGAGCGGCACCTTGAGCACATGCTCGGCAGGTCCGTCGGCGCGCCGGTGCGCTTCGCCGCCGGTTTCGACGTGTCCCGGGGGCCGGGGCTCAGCTGGGCACGGCTGGTACGGGCCGCCGTACGGGATGTCCAGGACGCGGGCGGCCTGCTGCACCAGCCGCTGGTGGCGGCCCCGCTGCAAGAAGCGCTGCTGGGCGGGCTGTTGCTGGCCGCAGACCACCCGTACCGCGAGGAGCTGAGCCGCCCGCCCGCCCCCTCGTACCGCCCGGCGCCCGTCAAGCGCGCGCTGGACGCCATCCAGAGCTGCCCTGAGCACCCCTTCGACACCGCCGAACTCGCCGCCGTAGCACGGGTCAGCGTGCGCTGGCTCCAAGAGGGCTTCCGCCGGCACGTCGGCATGTCACCGATGGCGTACCTGCGCGACGTACGGCTGAACCGCGTACGGGACGAGCTGCGGCGGGCGGGGCCGGGCGAGCTGAGCGTCGGCGAAGTGGCGTACCGGTGGGGCTTCGTGCACCTCGGGCGCTTCGCACGCAGCTACCGGGAGCGGTTCGGGGAGACGCCTTCCCAGACACTGCAGGCGCCCTGACACGGCGGCGGCCCCTCCACAGGCTCCCGCCCCCGCCCATGAACACGCAGCGTGATCCGGATACCGGCTGCGCAGAATGGATCATGCTGCCGTTCCGGTGCCGCTACGGTCTGGGTGCCAGGGCCCGGTCGGCATCGCCGATGCGTACGTCCGTCTGTGAGTGCCGACGGCGGCATTCACCGGTGGGCCGGCCCCTGGGTACCGGCCGGTATCCCCCCGTAACCGCTGCCGGACCCTCCCGCCCGTGAGGCGTCGGACGACGATGATCCGATGCCTCATGGGCCGGCGGAGCAGGGGACGGCCCTGACAGTGAGGCGTTTCCCGCATCCCCTCGGGGAAGCGCGCCCCACCCCCTAGGGGATGTCACAGGTCGGCAGCAAAGCGGGCCGCTGCCCCCGGGCCCGGCCCCCGGGCTTGCGGGACCAGGTACGTTCGATGACGTGGCTGGATTCAGGATGGGTCGCGGACGGGATGCCCGGTCCGCGCAACAGGGGCAGCAGCAGGGGCAGCAGGCTCCGTACGGTCAGCAGGGACAGCCGTACGGGCAGCAGCCCCCGTCTCCGCACGGGCAGCAGTGGCAGCAACCGCACCAACCGCCGCAGCCCCCGCAGCCGTACGGCGGCCCGCATGCAGGCCCGTACGGCGGCGACCGGCACGGCGAGCCCGAGTACTTCGGTGACGGCGGCTACCAGCCGCAGCAGCAGTCCTACGCGCCGTACGCCAACGACAACACCCCGGGACACACCCAGCAGTTCAGCGTCGGCGAGGCTCCGGACGCGTACGGCCCGCAGGCCGGCGGCCCGGCGAACGGCGGTTACGGCGGCCAGTACGACGACGGTTACGCCGACGGCGGCACCTACCGCGCGGGCCAGGCCACGGCCCCGCCGGCCGGCCCCCGGCTGCCCTGGAAGCAGCTGCTGACCGGCCTGGTCACCCGCCCGGGGCCGACCTTCTGGCAGATGCGCGACCACCCGGTCTGGGGCCCGGCCCTGATCGTCACGCTCGTCTACGGCCTGCTCGCGGTCTTCGGCTTCGACAAGGCCCGCGAGGACGTGCTGAACGCCACGCTCTCCAACAGCATCCCGTGGGTGCTCATCACCGCCGTGATGTTCGTCGTCGGCAGCCTGATCCTCGGCGCGGTCACCCACACCCTCGCCCGCCAGCTCGGCGGCGACGGCGCCTGGCAGCCGACCGTCGGCCTCTCCATGCTGATCATGTCGGTCACGGACGCGCCGCGCCTGCTCTTCGCGATGTTCCTGGGCGGCGACAGCACGCTGGTGCAGGTGGTCGGCTGGGCGACCTGGCTGGCCGCGGGCGCGCTCTTCACCTCGATGGTGAGCAAGTCGCACGACCTGCCGTGGCCCAAGGCGCTGGGCGCCTCGGCGATCCAGCTGGTCGCGCTGCTGGCGCTGGTCAAACTGGGCACGCTCTAGCCGTACGTCGGCCCGTCCGGCCCCATGGAAGGCCCCGCTCCGGCCGGAGCGGGGCCTTCCTCGTATCAGCGGGATATGGATGACGGGTTACGGATGACGGTCACACGAACCGCTGCGCCGCCGACCCGTCGCACTTCTGCAGCCGTACCGCGTCCTTGGCCGAGCCCAGCGTCAGGCACAGCCCCGGCGCGGCGGCCGGCCGGACCGAACCGCTCGCGGCGTCCTTCACGAACTGCTGGTTGGCCGCGCCCGAGCAGTTCCAGAGCACCAGCCCGGCCCCGGCCTCGTACTTCGCGCCGGGCACGTCCAGGCACCGGTCCTGTGTCAGCCCGACGTGCACGGAGCGGCGCTCCGCGTCGTACCACCAGTCCTGGTTGCGCTGCCCGTTGCAGTCCCAGCCGATGACCGCCGTACCGTTACTGCTGCTCGCGCCCTTGGCGTCCACACAGCTGCCGGTGCCCGCGTTCCGCACCGGCCGGTACACGTCGTCCCAGGCCAGCGGGTACAGCTTCGGCTGCCCGGTGCTCGCCGGGTCGGTGCAGGACGCCTCGCGCCGGTCGGACGCGTACAGCTGCGTCAGGCAGGAGGCGAAGGCGCCGTGGCCGCGCGCGTTCGGGTGGAAGGACTGCCGTACGGAATTGGAGTCCGGCGGGAACGGGTTGGTGAGGTCCACATACAGGCCGCGGGCCCAGGTGTCCTCCATGCACACCTCGTGGCCGTGGAAGAGCCGCGAGTTGTCGAGGTAGGTCGCGCCGGTGTCCGCGGCGACCTTCCGCATCCCCTTCTCGAACGTCGGAACGGCAACGTTCCGTCCCCACGCGGAGTCGGAGGTGTAACCCGTGCACCCGCCCGGCAGCTTGCCCGGGAAGTTCGGGTTGTCCTCGATGTCCGGCCCGATGGGGCTCGGGTAGCCCATCACGACCAGCTTGTAGTCGCCGTCCGCGTACCCCGCGTCGCGCATCACGGTCCGCAGATCGCGCACGCTCCGCTCGACCTTGGGCACCAGCGCGTCGACACGGCCCTGCCAGCCCGGCGCGTACTTCGGTTCGCAGGTGCCCTGCAAGGTGAACCAGCGGGTGACGCAGTCCGTCATCACCGGCCCGAACTGCAGGTCGTCGTTGGCGCCCGCCACCAGCAGCACCATCTTCAGCCGGGTGTTGCGGGCCTTGATCGCCAGGTTGTCGCTCTGCACCAGCTCGTCGGCGTACTGCTTGGTCCCGCCGATGTTGATGTTGGCGGTGGCCGCGCCGGAGCATGCGACGTTGTACGTCACCTCCGCCGGTATCCCGGTGCGGTGGATGGCGGCCTCGGGCGAACGGTGGCACCAGTTGTCGGGCCCGTTCGTCCCCGGCTCGTACGTACCGACGCCCTCCCCCGCTATCTCACTGTCGCCCAGCGAGATCAACGAGGTCTTCCGCTGCCCGACCGGCCGCTCGGCCGCGTCCCCGTACAGCTTGACGGCCTCGGCCGCCCGGATCTTCTCCAGCTCGGGCGGCAGCGGTTTGGCGGCCGCCGGGCCGGCCTGGGCGGCCACCGCCGTACCGGCGCCCACCCCCGCGACCATGCCCGCTCCGCCGAACCCCACCGCCATCGCCGCCGCGGCGGCCACCAGCCGCCCTGCTCTCGCACGCACCTTGGGCCTCCCCTCCGGTCTGCTGTTCCCGCCGGTTTCTACTCGGAGGTAGTCACCGGTGGAACACCCGGAACGGGATTGGCCCGAATTCACCTTCCGCCCCGTAAACACGAAGGACCCACCGAGAACTCGGTGGGTCCGACGGGACCGGGAAGGCAGGAGCCCTCAGGCGTCCAGGATCTGCCCCTCGCGCCGCACCACCGGCGGCTCGACGCTCCACGGGAAGTTGATCCACTCGTCCGTGCGCTTCCACACGTACTCGCACTTCACCAGCGAGTGCGACTTCTCATAGATCACCGCGCTGCGGACCTCGGCCACCGTCCCCAGGCAGAAGTCGTGCACCAGCTTCAGCGTCTTGCCGGTGTCCGCCACATCGTCCGCGATCAGCACCTTCTTGTCCGAGAAGTCGATCGCGTTCGGCACCGGCGCCAGCATGACCGGCATCTCCAGGGTCGTACCGACGCCCGTGTAGAACTCCACGTTCACCAGGTGGATGTTCTTGCAGTCCAGCGCGTACGCCAGACCGCCCGCCACGAAGACGCCGCCGCGCGCGATCGACAGCACGATGTCGGGCTCGTACCCGTCGTCGGCGATCGTCTGCGCCAGCTCGCGAATCGCGCCACCGAAGCGCTCGTACGTCAGGTTCTCCCGCACACCACTCACTGGATCTCTCGCACCCTCAGACCTGTGTCCGATGAAAATTCTTGTACGACCGCGAGGGCGTCGGCCCCCGCTGGCCCTGATACCGCGAGCCGTACTTCTCGGAGCCGTACGGATGCTCGGCGGCCGACGACAGCCGGAACATGCACAGCTGCCCGATCTTCATACCGGGCCACAGCTTTATCGGCAGCGTCGCGACATTGCTCAGCTCCAGCGTGACATGCCCGCTGAAACCGGGGTCGATGAACCCGGCGGTCGAGTGCGTCAGCAGCCCCAGCCGCCCCAGCGAACTCTTCCCCTCCAGCCGCGACGCGATGTCGTCGGGCAGCGTGATGACCTCGTACGTCGAGGCGAGCACGAACTCACCGGGGTGCAGGATGAACGCCTCGTCCCCCTCCGGCACCACCTCGCGCGTCAGGTCCTGCTGCTCCACCGCGGGGTCGATGTGCGGGTACCGGTGATTCTCGAACACCCGGAAGTACCGGTCGAGGCGCACATCGATACTCGACGGCTGCACCATCGACTCGTCGTAGGGATCGATGCGGACCCGGCCCGCGTCGATCTCGGTCCGGATGTCCTTGTCTGAGAGAAGCACGCATCGAGGATACGCGCCCGGATCGGCCCGCTCCGCACACCACCGCCGCCTCGGCGGGCAGGGATACGGCGAGGGCCCGGCCCCGCCTCCGGGACCGGGCCCTCGCCCGGAACTCACACAGCCGGCCGACCGGCTGCCGTCCGCTCCACCTCTCCACCACCCGGCCCGTCCGGCCCGTCCTCAGCGACTCACCGGCGGCTACCGCGCCTCAGCGCTTCTCGCCCCCCACCGGCACCGAATGCCGCAGCCGCGCACAGCGCGGACACCGCAGCAGCCGGCCGGGGCCGAGCCGGTCCGTGGTCTGCATGGGAAACGAAGCGGTGCTGAACACGTGCCCTTCGGCACAACGTACGACGGTGCGCTCCATCAAGTCCTTCTCCCAAACGCGTGGACAACAAAAGCCACATTAGGGGATGAACTGGGCGCCACCACACACGGCACTCCGCGCCCCCACCGTACGCCCCAACTCCCCCACCCCACACCGCAACCCACCCCGCACACACGACCGGGCCCCACGGTCAACTGCACCGGGGGCCTGCAATGGGGTAGAGTGTGCGAAGCTGCACCGCCCTCACAAGGAGCGGCGTATATGCGGGTGTAGTTTAATGGTAGAACATGAGCTTCCCAAGCTCAGAGCGCGGGTTCGATTCCCGTCACCCGCTCCACAGCCCAGCCCCAGGTCAATGACCTGGGGCTTTTCTGTCGCCCAGGCCGCGCCGGACATTTCGTGCCCCTTGTGTGCCCGATCGGGATGGGGCGCCCCATGTACCGGTGCGCCGGTCGTAGTTGGCCGCTGCTCCGGTTCCTGTTGTTCGGGGCGTGGCCGGATCTCAGTGTTGGCCGGAGGCTGCGGGGCGACCGGGCCGATCATCGTTGTGGCCGGCAGGTACGGTTCGGCCATGGATGTTTCCGTAACGAGCGCGGGCGATGCGAACACCGGGCTGCCGGAGGCCGTCAAGGCCGCCGCGCGCCGACTGCTGGCGGAACTGGGCGCCGGTGGGCTGTCCCTGGATGCCGTGGCCGCCGACTGTGGTCTTGCCGTCACGGACGTGGCAGCCGTCTTCCCGCACCGGGACGACCTGCTGACCGCGTTGGTCATCGACGCCTACAACGCCTCCGGCGCAGCGATGGAGCAGGCCGACCAGGCCGCCCGGGACGCGCAGGCGTCGGCGGGCGCGCGGCTGCTCGCGGTGACGCGTGCGCTGCGGGCCTGGTCCTTCGCCAACCCGGCCGAATTCACTCTGATCTACGGTTCGCCGGTGCCGGGGTACCACGCCCCGCAGGAGACGGTACCGCCCGCCTCGCGCACTCCCGAGGTGCTGGGCGGCATCATCCGGTCGGCCCTGGAGGCCGGTGAGCTCACCCCGCCCCGGCGGCCACTGCCCGAGCCGTCGGTGCTCCTGCCGACGGCGGTGGAGGTCTTCGGCGGGACGCCCGAGGCACCGTTCTCGGACATCATCGAACGCGGCATCGTGCTGTGGAGCAATCTGATCGGGCTCCTGGTGTTCCAGGTCTTCAGCCGTACCCACGACAGCGTCCGGGACCAGTCGGCGTTCTTCGACCGCGCCATCGCCGTGGCGGCCGAGGGGATCGGGCTCGTGGTTCCCTTGGGTGAAAACACCGACTAGACCGTTCGCCGGGTGCCCGGCACCGGCGGGGAATCAGGCCGTGAACACCACCAGAACCGTCTGTTTCGTCATCGCGGCGCTCTCGTCGTACGCCGCGCTCGTCTACCGGCTGAGCCAAGTGCGGCGCAGCCGGCAGGACAGTGCCTACCGCACCCTGGTGATCACTCTGCTGCTGCAGTGCCTCACCTTCACGATGGGCGCCGTCGCCATGGGGAGCGAACGTTTCCTGGGCGTCGGCAACCTCGCCATCCTCGTGATGCACGTATCGGCGGTCGCCTTCTGTGTCAGCGCGCAGATCATCCTGTTGCGCTGGGCGACCGCCGCCGAGGAGGCGGCACGCAGGGCCCGCTACTGGGCGATCACCGGTATCGCCCTCAACGCGCTGCTGATCGCCCTCTTCCTGATCGCCGACGGCCCCGGCCGGCCGGCTTCCGACTTCAACAGCGGCAGCGGCCAGCCGCTGATCCTCACCTACCTCCTGGTCTTCATCGTGTCCCAGGCGGTTCCGTGCGTCACCATCTTCCGTCAGTGCGGCCCCTACGCCCGGATGACCGAGAAGGCCGAGCTGCGGCACGCCCTGCAGCTGCTCTCCGTCGCCGCGGTGGTTCTCTTCCTCTACTGCCTGGCCAGGACGGTCAACATCATCACCGCCGCGTGCGGGATCGACATCGGCGTCTGGCAGCTCGCCGCCAACGTCTTCAGCGCGGCGGGCATCGCCACCCTCTCGCTCAGCCTGACGATCTCCTCCTGGGGGACGTCGGCCGGCAAACTGCTGTGGTGGGTGCGCAGTTACCGTTCGTACCGGGCCCTCTACCCGCTCTGGCGGGATCTTTACGAATCGTCGCCGGACATCGTCCTGGAGCCGCCGGGAGCCTCGGTCTCCGATCTCAACTACCGTTTGCACCGCCGTGTCGTCGAGATACGCGACGGGTGGCGGGACCTGCGGCCCTATACCGACCGCGCGGCCAACGGGTCCGCCGGTGCGGACGGTGGAGCAAGCGACGAGTCCCGGCAGGCGTGGGCCGAAGCGGCCCAGATCAGGCAGGCCCTGCACGCCAAGCGCACCGGCACCATCCCCGATGACAACAAGGACGCCGGCGACTTCGAGGACCGTGATACGGACAATTTCATGGCCGAGATCGACTGGCTCACGAAGGTCGCGTCCGCCTACCGTAAACTCGGCAAAGCGGGGTGACGTCACCCCCGTTGAGAGCTCCCGCCCGGTCTGTCCCCCGTCAGACCGGGCGGGCTTTTTCGCGCTCCCCCTTTTGCCCCCGTTGTTCCCCCGTTGTTCCCCCGTATCTTCCTGCCGAGCCGGAACGAGATGTCCCGCCCGGCCTCGACCGGCTCTTCCCCCGAGAGCCGGTCCAGGCCGACGTGGCCGGCAACCAACTCGGCTACCCCCGTGAGCGAAGTTAGCTGGCAGCTATCGGCGAGATCCACGGTGGCGGAGTCCCGGCCGATTGTCAACTGACGGCTAATCTGGGAAGCTGGTGAATAGCCAAGGGCTAATTCCGAGGAGGTGGGGGAGGGAGATTCACGATGTCCGAGACCGACGACCGGCCCAAACTGGCAGTGCGTCTGGACAACCTCTTCAAGACGGTCCGCCCCAAGGGCAAGCACTGGACCAATGCCGAGGTGGCCGAAGAACTGAAACAGGCCAACCCCGACCTCCGGGTCGGCGGCGTGTACTTGTCGCAACTGCGGACGGGCAAGCGGTCCAACCCCTCCCCGGACCTCCTGGCCGCGCTGGCGCGCTTCTTCGGCGTCTCGGTCTCCTACTTCTTCGACGACGAGGTCGCCGAGTCGGTGCTCAGCCAGGTCGCCGCCATCGAGGCGCTGCGGCAGGCGGGCGTCCGCTCGGTGGCCATGCGGGCGGCCGGGATGAAGAAGGAGAACCTCCAGGCCATCACCGCCATCATGGATCAGTACCGGCAGATGCAGGGCCTGCCGCCGGTCGACGACTCCCCGGAGGCCGAGTGAGGGACGCCGAGGAGTGAGGGAAGCCAGGAAGGGGCGGGCGGCCGGCCAGGACCGCCGCAGTCAGCTCAAGCGGCTCCGGAAGATCGGCGCGCAGCGGATCGCCGAACTCGATCTCCCGGAGGTGTCCGACGTCGCCGAACTCTGCCGCCACCTCAGCGAGATCCGCGACCGCCCGATCACCCTGGTCCCGATGCAGATGCCCGCGTCCCACCCGTGCGGCATGTGGGTCGCCGCCCGCGACGAGGACCTGATCTTCTACGACGCCAACACGACCAGCGCGCATCAGGAGCACATTGTCTTGCACGAGCTGGGTCACATCATCTGCTGCCATCGCGGGGCGGGCTGGCTGGACGAGGCGAGCGCCCGCCTCCTCTTCCCGGATCTCGACCCCGATCTCGTGCGTGACATGCTCCTGCGCGCGACCTACGACGACGTCCAGGAGCAGGAGGCGGAGATCATCGCCTATCTGCTCGCCCAGCAGATAGGCGGCGGTGAGGAGCGGCACGGCGCGCCCGCGGCCGGGGCCGCCGCGGACACCGGCAAGGAAGCCATGCTCAGCCGGATCGAACGCACCCTGATCTGACGTGCGGTACTCAGCCCACCCGGCCCCCGGCGGCGGCCACCTCCTCGGTCAGGACCGACACGGCACGTCGGATGTCGTCCGCACGGTGATCGCTGGTGAGGAAGAACCGCAGCCTGGAGAGTCCTTCCTCCACAGCGGGGTGGAAGATCGGATCGGCGATCAGTCCCCGGTCGAACAGCCGGTCCGCGACGCGCAGGGTGCGTGCCGAGTCGCCGAGGAGTATCGGCACGATCGGGGTGTGGGCGCTGGCGCCGGTCGCCAGACCGGCCGCGGTGGCCAGGCCCCGGAACAGCTCCGCGTTCCGCTGGAGCGTGCGCACCCGGTGCCCTTCCGCGGCGATCAGCTCGGTGGCGGCCAGTGCCGCGGCCGCGTTGGCCGGGGTCATACCGACGCTGTAGACAAAGCCCGGCAGCGTGTGCCGGAGCCACCGCACCGTCCGGGCCGAACCGCCGAGATATCCGCCACAGCTGGCGAAGGCCTTGGAGAGGGTGCCCATCCACAGGTCCACGTCGCGGCGGTCGACGCCGTAGAACTCCCCGACTCCGCGGCCGCGTTCGCCCACCGTGCCGATGCTGTGCGCCTCGTCCACCATCAGCAGGGCGCCGTACCGCTTCTTCAGCTCGACCACGGCCGGCAGGTCGACCAGGTCGCCGTCCATGCTGTAGGCGCCCTCGACGGCGATCAGCACCCGCCGGAACCGGGACCGGTTGCGGCGCAGCATGTGTTCCAGCTGACCGATGTCGCCGTGGGCGAACGGGCGCCGTGCCGCACCGGACAGGGCCACGCCCTGGAGGATGCTGTCGTGGGCCAGCGCGTCGTGCACCACGAGGTCACCGGCGCCGACCAGATGGCCTATCGCGGTGACGTTGGTGGCGTGGCCGCTGACCAGCGTCAGGCAGTCCGCGACGCCGAGGAAGTCGGCGAGCGCCCGTTCCAGCCGTACGGTCAGGTCCCGTTCGCCGGAGAGCACCCGGCTGGCGGAGACCGAGGTCCCGTACCGGTCTATTGCCTCGTGTACCGCCTCGTTGACCGCCCGATGGCCGGAAAGCCCCAGGTAGTTGTAGCTGCCGAAGGACAGGTACGGCCGGTCGCCGACCACCGTGGTGTCGCGGACGGTGCCCTGGTGGACCCGGAAGTACGGGAAGTCCACACCGGTGTCGGCAATCGAGGTCAGGACCTGCTCGAACTCCCGTACTTCGGGGAAGTCGTCGACGCATGCGGTGGCGGCGTCCCCGTCGGCCCGGGTCTGCCGGGGCAGCGGCGCTCCGGCGGCCGGCTCTTCCGTGAGGCGCTGGGCGACGAGCGCGATCAGCCGCTCGATGGTGAGGTCGGCGGCGAATATCTCCTCGGTGCGGAAGCCCGGTATCCGCTTGCCGATGTTGACCTCCAGCTCCTGCAGCATCAGGGAGTCGAAGCCGAGGTCGGTCACCAGCGCCATCCGCTCGCTCAGGTCGCCGAGCGGGAAGACGCCGGTCCGCGACACCTCTTCGAGCACGAGGGAGCCTGCGGAAGCGGTGCCGGTCCGTGCCGCCATCTGGGGCGCCGGACCGGGTCGGTCCGGCAGGACGAACCGGTCGGTGGGAGTGTCCCCGGCGTCGCGAGCGGACTCGTCCACCACCCAGTGGCGGCGCGGGGCGAGCGGGCTCGGCGGCAGGGTGCACGGGGGCCTGCGTTCCCCGCCCGGACGGAGCTGCGCGCCGCTGACCACGCGCTCGGCGAGCCCGGCCAGCGCGGCGGTGCGGGCCTCGGCGGACAGCGTGCCCGGTGCGGGAACGGTGACCTCCGGCTGCTCATCGGCCGGCCGGGACACCGTGCCGGCCTCCTGGCCCGGCCCGAGAGCGCCGGTACGGCCCGACGCCACGGCGTCGGCCGCCGCGGTCAGCTTGGTGACGGCGTCGGCGGCGTCCTCGGCCACCAGGGCGAGGCGTTCCGGGAAGGGGGCCCGGCCGGCCAGGGTGTCCGCCACCCCGGCCAGCGGTGGCTGCTCGTCGGCGAGGGTGTGCGCCAGTTCCCGGGCATAACGGGCCAGCCCGGCCCGGTCGCGGGCGCTGAGGACGAGGAGGTGCGGCCCGTCGTCCGGCAGCGGGCGGACCGGCGGCGCGGGGCACTCCTCCACCACCAGATGGACCCCGGTGCCGCCGAAGCCGAAGGCGCTCACGCCCGCCCGGCGCGGCACTCCGGGTGCCGGCCATCGGGTCGGTGCCGTCGCAACGGTCAGCCGCGCGGCGTCGAGCCCGGAGCGGTCGGCCAGGTCGAACGCCGGCTGCGGCGGGACCACTCCCCGGTGCACGGCCAGGACGGTCTTGATCAGCCCGGCCAGCCCCGCGGCGTTGAGCGAGTGCCCGACCACCGCCTTCACCGCGCCGAGGAAGGCGGGGGCGCTCCGCGCACCGCGCAGTTCGCGCAGCACACCGACCTCGACCGGATCACCGACCGTGGTCCCGGTGCCGTGCGCCTCCAGGTAACCCACCGAGTCCGGGGACACGCCCGCATCGCGGTAGGCCCGGCGCAGCGTACGGAGCTGCCCGGCCGCCTGGGGATGCAGACCGCCCTGCACGGTCCCGTCGTTGGCCGTACCCACCCCGCGGATCACCGCGTAGACACGATCGCCGGCCGCCAGCGCGTCGGCCAGCGGCCGCAGCACCAGGACCCCGGCGCCCTCCCCCAGGACAAACCCGTCGGCCTCCGCGCCGAACGGCAGGCACCGGCCGCTGCGCGAAATGGCGCCGATCCGGCACAGGCCCACCAGCAGGTCGGGGGTGAGCATCAGCTGGGCGCCGCCGGCGAGGGCGATCCGGCAGCGGCCCGCGCGCAGCGCGAACACGGCGTTGGCCACGGCCATCAGTCCGCCGGAACACGCCGAGTCCAGCGCGTAGCTCTCGCCGTGCAGATCGAAGACCGAACTGATCGTGTTCGGGCCCATGTTGAGCAGGAGACCGGCCACGGACGTGCCGTGCAGCCCGTCGACCGCGCGGACCATCTCCGGCCACCGCGGATCGGCCGCCCGCGCGCCGAACTCCCCGCCGGCCAGCTGCCGCATCCGGACCTGCAGGAGGGACATCTCGCGGTAGCCGCTCTCGGTGAGCGATGTGATCACCGAGGTCTCTTCACGGTCGAATCCCGCGGACTCCCACCCGGCGTCCTGGATCGCCTCCCGGGCGAGGTCGATCAGCAGCCGGGCCTGTGGATCCAGCGATCTGGCCCGCCGCGGCGGGATGCCGTAATGCGCCGCGTCGAAGCGGTCCACGTCCGGCAGCAGCGCCATGGTGTCCGTATAGGCCGCCGAGGTGTCGCGGAGGCTGTCGCTGAGGAAGGCGGCGGTGCGCCACCGCGAGTCCGGGACGGTGGAGAACTGCGCCTGCGGGTCGGTGAGGAGCCGCCAGTACTGGTTGATGTTCCGCGCCCCCGGGAACCGGCAGGCCATCCCCACGATCGCGATGTCCGCGGGCCGTGCTCCCGGGGGGTCGTTCGGCATCACAGGTCTCATCCGGTGCCGGCCAGGCGGTCGCGCCACCAGTCCACCGTCACCTTGACCTGCTCGTCCAGGGGGGTGGCCCGTACCTCGAAGGCGGCCTCGTAGGCGCTCGCATCGACGACGAAGGGACGGTCGAACTGGTACCGGATCTCCTTCATCTCGCGCATCAGCGGCGAGACCAGCGAGGCGACACCGAGCACGGCCGGCGAGAGCCGGCGCACCGCCACCGGCCCCGATCCGGACTCGGCGGCAAGGCGGTCGACCATCTCCCGGACGGACCGCGCCGACTCGTTCGGCACGTGCCAGGCTCGTCCCCAGGCCCGTTCCGCACCCGCGGCCTCGGCCAGGGCCCGGGCCACGTCGGGGAGGTAGCTCCAGCTGTGCGGGACGTCCGGGTCCCCGAACGCGGAGACCGGCTTGCCGCGCAGCAGCCGCGGCATGACCCGCCCGGCCAGGTGCCCGCCGTCGGTCACACCGGGCCCGAAGAAGTCCGAGGCCCGCACCTCGACGGCCTTGATCCGGCCCTGCTCGTGCAGGTCCCGCACCTGCTGCCAGACAGCGGCGCGGACCCGTCCCTTGGGGCCGGTCGCGGCGAGCGGCAGCTCCTCGGTCATGGGGCCGTCCACCGGGCCGTAGCCGTACAGGTTGCCCAGCATGACCAGAACGGCCCCGGTCGCCTCGGCCGCCGCGCAGAGCGACGAGGCCAGCCGCGGCCACGCGTCGGCCCAGCGGTGGTAAGGCATCCCGGCACAGTTGACGATCGCAGCGGCGCCCTGCGCGGCCTCGCTCAGCCGCTCACGGTCCGCCGCGTCGAACGCAAGGTGCTCGATACCGGGCTCGGCGCTGCGGCCCGAAGTGGTGACGACCCGTACCGAATGCCCCTTTTCGACCAGCAATCGAGCAGTGGCCGCCCCGGCGGGCCCGAATCCTATGACGACGTAAAGGCTCACCCGCGCACATTAGCGCGGGGCCGCGCCACCTTTGCGCCGGGTACCTCGGGGTGCCTCACGCGGCACGAGCCGCCGGCCGAGTGGGACCTGCCGCACCGCTGCGTACGGCGTGAAGCGGTCCGGGGAAATCTTCGGGCGGGCGGTGCTCACCGAGTCGGCGCGGGGGCGGTTCCGGGTTCGGGGTGGTGGGCTCGATGAGCGGGTGGCGTATGCGAGGGCGGTGGCGGAGTACTGGGAGCGGTGAGCTGTTCACTGTTGCGCCGCGGCGCGCTGCCGCGGACCCGGGCCACGTACGCCCGCATGGCGTCGCGGTTTCGGGTCAGGTGGTCGATTCGGCGTGACATGCGGTCGCACTCGCGCTCCAGCAGGGCGAGTGTTTCCGGGGTCGGGTCCGGGATGTCGATGCGGCCGGGTGGGCCGAGGCAGGGCAGGATCTGCCGGATCGTCTGGGTCGGCAGGCCGGCGTCCAGCAGTCCGCGTACCTGCTGGACGCGGTCCACGCAGAGTTCGTCGTAGTCGCGGTAGCCGTTGGCGCACCGCTGGGAGGCGATCAGTCCCTGCTCCTCGTAGTAGCGGAGCATCCGCCGCGACGTACCGGTGCGTTCCGAGAGTTCTCCGATGCGCATGACCGCCTCCCCGGAGGTCCGCTCGCAGCTGCCGACTTGACCTTCACATGTATGTGAGGGTTTGAGCATGCTGCCATGTCTCTTACGGAATTGAACAGGGCGGGTCTGCCTGACGGTGGCGCGGACGCATCGCAGTCCCGGAAGCTTCCCCTGGCGGCGCTGCTGGCGCTGGCGACCGCCGTATTCATCACGAGTCTCACCGAGACGCTGCCGGCCGGGCTGTTGCCCGCGATGAGCGGTGACCTGGGTGTCGGTGAGTCGGCCGCCGGTCAGACGGTGACCGTGTACGCGCTCGGCACCGTCCTTACGGCCATACCGCTGTCCGCCGCCACCGCGCGCCGGCGTCGCCGCAGGCTGCTGCTCACCACGGTGCTCGGCTTCGCCGTCGCCAACACGGTGACCGCGCTCTCCCCGTACTACCCGCTGACCATGGTGGCCCGCTTCGCGGCGGGCGTCGCCGCCGGGCTGGCCTGGGCGCTGCTCGCCGGTTACGCGCGGCGGATGGTCCCGGCCCACCTGGAGGGCAGGGCCATCGCGGTGGCCATGGCCGGGATTCCCGTCGCGCTGTCCCTCGGCGTACCGGCCGGAACGTTCGCCGGCAAGGTCGTCGGCTGGCAGGTGGCCTTTCTCGTCATGACGGGGCTGACCGTCGTCCTGGTCGGGTGGATCATGGCCGCTGTTCCCGACTATCCCGGGCAGCCGGCGGAGAAAGGTGCGGAGGGCACGAAGGGTGCCTCCTCCATGCTGGCAGCTCTCAAAGCCCCCGGCGTCGCCCCGGTCCTCCTGGTCACCCTCGTGTTCGTCCTCGCCCACACCATCCTCTACACCTACATCGCCACGTTCCTCGACGGGCTGGGGATGGGCGGGCAGACCGATGTCGTCCTGCTGGTGTTCGGTGGAGCCTCGCTGCTGAGCATCTGGGTTGTCGGGGTTCTGATCAACCGCGGGCTGCGCGCCCTGATGGTGGCCGGGACGCTGCTTGTCGCGGTGGCGGGCGCCGTCCTCGCCCTGCTCTCCGGCGCGCCCGGATTGGTGTACGCCGCGGTGGTGCTGTGGGGTCTCGGCTGGGGCGGGGCGCCGACGCTGTTGCAGACGGCGGCGGGGGATGCCGGTGGCGAACAGGCCGATGCGGCACAGGCGATGCTGGTCACGCTGTGGAACGTGGCCATGGCGGGTGGCGGTGTGGCCGGTGGTGTGCTGCTGGACGCGCTCGGCACGGTGGCGTTGCCGTGGAGTGTGACGGGGCTGATGGCGCCGGTGGTGGTCGTGGTCCTCGTGGCGCGTACGCATGGGTTTCCGGCCCGGCGCGACGGGAGTTGAGCGGCGCGCGTCCGTACACGTACTTGAGGGGTGTGGTCGGCGCGCGGACCACACCCCTCGGCCGTGGATCAGTCCCGCTGGCTGTTCACCGGCAGCGCGCGGAGCTTCATCGTCCTGGCGGTGGTGGTGCCGAAGCCGTGGTCCAGGAGCTTCGCGGCGTCGGCGTAGCGGTCCTTGCTGTTGAGGACGGTGCCGATGAGGGTCTTGTCGCCGCGGGTGGCGGCGAAGACGAGGCAGTCGCCGGCCGGGGTGGTGGTGCCGGTCTTGATGCCGATGACGCCGTTGTACGAGCCGAGCAGCTGGTTGGTGTTGTTCCAGGTGTAGTAGCGGGTGCGGCCGTTGGCGGCCGGGGCCTCGCCCTTGTACTGCTTGGTCTTGACGATCGTGCGGAAGGTGTCGTTCCGCATGGCGTGCCGGGCCAGCTTCGCGAGTTCGGCCGGGGTGCTGGTGTCGGTGCCGCCGCCGTCGAAGGAGTCGAACGTGGTGTGGGTGAGGTGGAGTTCGGCGGCCTTGGCGTTCAGCTGGGAGACGAAGGACGCGGTGCGTTCGGCTTCGGTGGCGCCGGTGCCGAAGGTGTCGGCGAGGGCGTAGGCGGCGTCGGCGCCGGAGGGCAGCAGGGTGGCGTAGAGCAGCTGGCGGACGGTGAGCTTGTCGCCGGTCTGGAGGTCGGCGGTGCTGGAGCTGTGCCGGGTGACGTAGTCGCGGTACGCCTGCTTCACGGGGACCTGCTTCTCCAGGTCGACGCCCCGGGTCTCCAGGACCACGGAAGCGGCCATGATCTTGGCGGTGCTGGCTATGGGGCGGGCCGTGTCCGCTTCCTTGCCGAAGAGGGCCTTGCCGGTCGCGCCGTCCACGAGGACGGCGCCCTTGGCGGCGACGGCCGGCGCGGTGCGGGCGGGCTGGGCGGGCGAGGCGGTGTGGGGGGCCGGAGCCGCCTGGGCCGCCTGGGCGGTCAGCGGGGAGAGGGCCAGCAGAGCGCCGCCGGCGAGGGCCGCCGCGCGGGAAGTCAGGACTCTGGCAGTCACGTTGTGCCACTCCGTATCTGTGGTGGTGGTGCCGGGCTGTGCCCCTGTGGGGGGTGCGGGCGAAGGATGCCCACTACATGGAACTGCACCGGTGATCGTTTGCGGAAGACTTTTCAGGAGGATGTGTCGCGATTGCTGCTGCGCGAACAGGAACGGCTGCCCGGCCTGCACGCCCGCCGGAAGCCCCTGCGCAGGCCCTGCCCAGCCCCTGCATAGGGTGATGGGCATGTCAGAGGAATCGGCGCTGGTTCGGAGTTTGCGTGGGGCCGTCGCGGCGGCGCCGGAGGATGTGCCGCTGCGGCTGCACCTCGCGGAGCTGCTGCTGGAGGCGGGGCAAAATGATGCGGCCATCACCGAGGTGGCCGTCGCGTTGCAGCACGCGCCCGGGGACGAGAAGGCCCGGGAGCTGATGGGCCGCGCCATGGGGGCACCTGCCCCGGCACCCGCGCCGGTACAGCAGGCACCCGCTCCCGCTCAGCAGACGCCGACGGTGAACCCGGCCGCACCCGCGCAGGAGAAGCCTGCCGACGCCCGGCCGGGCGGCTTCGACTGGCAGGCCGCCGAAGGCGAGATACGGGACGTGGTACCGCCCCGCTTCGTCGAGAGCCCCCTGCGCGCGGACGGAAACGACGACCCCGGCGACGCCGACGCCTGGGAGGTGGACGCGCCCGGCACCGTGCGGCTGGCGGATGTCGGCGGGATGCAGGACGTCAAGGACCGGCTGGAGGCCGCCTTCCTCGCACCGATGCGCAATCCCGAGCTGCGCAAGCTGTACGGCAAGAGCCTGCGCGGCGGGCTGCTGCTGTACGGGCCGCCGGGCTGCGGCAAGACGTTCATCGCCCGCGCGGTGGCCGGTGAGCTGGGTGCCAGTTTCCTGTCCGTATCGGTCAACGACGTGCTCGACATGTGGATCGGCAACTCCGAGCGCAACATGCACGAGATCTTCGCGACGGCCCGCCGCCAGGCGCCCTGTGTGGTCTTCCTCGACGAGCTGGACGCGCTCGGCGGCAAGCGCAGCCGTACGCAGCACAGCGGCATGCGCAACACGGTCAACCAGCTGCTGACCGAGCTGGACGGCATCGACGCGCAGGCCAACGAGGGCGTCTTCGTGCTGGCGGCCACCAACCTGCCCTGGGACGTGGATCTCGCCCTGCGCCGCCCCGGCCGCCTGGACCGCACCCTGCTCGTGCTGCCTCCGGACGCGCCCGCGCGCGAGGCGATCCTGCGCTACCACCTGAAGGACCGGCCCATCGAGAACGTCGACCTGGCCAAGCTGGCCAAGGTGACCGACGGCCTCTCGGGCGCCGACCTGGCGCACGTCTGCGAGAGCGCCGCCGAGACCGCGCTGCTGGACTCGGCGCGCACCGGCACCGTCCGCATGATCGGCATGAAGGACCTGCTGGGCGCGGCGAAGGCGGTGGTGCCCTCGACCGAGGCGTGGTTCTCGTCCGCGCGGAACGTGGCGATGTTCGCCAACGAGGGCGGTACGTACGACGATCTGCTCGCGTACCTGAAGAAGCGGCGGAAGCTGTGATGGAACAGCATCCGATGGTGGCCCGCGCCGAGGTGCTCGTCGACCTCGGCCGGTACGACGAGGCCAAGTCCGTACTCGCCGCGCGGCTCCAGGAGGACCCGCAGGACCTGTGGGCGCTGCTGGAGCTCGCCCGCTGTCATCTGGCGGGCAAGGAGACGGACCAGGCCGTGGAGGTGACCGGGCAGGCCCTGGCGCTGGCGCCGCAGGACTACGCCACCCTCCACATGCGGGCGCGGGCCCTGCGGCAGGCGAGCCGGATGGAGGAGACGGGCGCCGTGCTGCGGGAGGCGATACGCGTCGATCCGCTGCGCTGGACCGCCTACGGGACGCTCGCCGAGATCCAGCCCTGGCTGTCCGACGGCGACCGGCAGGAGGGGCTGCGTCTCGGTCGGGAGGCCGTACGGCTCGCCCCCGAGGAGCCGCGGGCGTACGAGTCGCTCTACAAGGCCGCGCTTATCGCGAGCGACCAGGAATGCGCGCGGCAGACACTCGTCACGCTGCGCCGGCTGGACCCGACGAACTCGCTGGCCGTGGTGATGCAGACGGACAGCGCCGCCAACGCGCCGGGGGTGAAGGCCGCGCAGGCGGCCGACCTGTACGCCGACGCGCTCGGCACGCTGCCCGACTCGGACTGGCTGCGCAGCGGCCTGGACGGGGCGACCTACCGGCTGCTGCGCGGCACCCGCTGGCTGGCGCTGCTGTGCGTGGCGGCGGCGGGCGTCATGCTCGACATCTTCCCCGAGGAGGGGAAGGTGCCGCGGGAGCTGCCGGTGTCGCTCGGACAGCGGCTGTGGATGCTGGTGCCGATGACGGCACTGTGGGGCTTCGGGGCGCTGCTGCGCTACCGGCGCCTGCGTACGGGGGTGCAGCTGAACGTACGGTCCCTGATCCGCCGGGGCCGCTGGGCGCGCATCGTGCTCGCCCAGGTGGTCTGGGCGATGCTGTGCGCGCTGCTGATCTCCCAGGTGCCGTGGTCGGAGCGTACGGTGCCGCAGGTGCTGTTCTGGGCGGGAATCGTGCCGACGCTGGCGACGGTGCTGTTCGACCGGAAGAAACGCAAGTAGCGTCTCCGCCCGGAGTTTATTCCCGGGCCCGGTGAAGATTTCAGCAACGCTCGTTGACGCTTGAATTGCTCCGGCGCGTCAAGAATTCCTTGCGGAAAAAATATACGCGGAATGCCGTGCGGAACCAGCGGCTCCGCGCTGTTGCCGGACTTGCCGCCAAAGATCCCGGAGTGCCGGTGCCCCAGGCCGGTCCCGCGCCGCCCCACGGGCGCCGCGGGCCGGCGCGCGCAGCGGTGACTTGGCAAAGATGCCTTTAAATCTCAAGGCCCACCCTGGCCTTTGGCGGATTTATGCCCCTTTCTCGACGCTTGACAGGCATCATCGAAGGAGCAAAGATCTCAATGGTCTAGGTATAGACCACCAAGAGAGCGACACAAAGCGTCAAAGACATGCTGCGTACGTAGCGTTGGCATTCGCGAGGGCAGCCGGGTCCGGGGGGCAGGACGCTGCCATTGAGCTTCCGCTCCCTGCCGGACCTGGAAGACAGTCGCCGGCAGATGCGGGCTCTACGAGCACCAGCGGGGATGGGACACACCGGTGCTGATCAATGTTCTTGGCCCTATGGGCGTCGAACACGGGGGAAAGACCTACCGGATTCGTGCGAAGAAGGTACGCACTCTGTTAACCGTCCTGGCGTTGCACGCCGGGCGGACGGTTTCCTGGGACACGCTGGTGACGGAGCTGTGGCCCGACAAGGACCTGGCGAACAGCAGGAACGCCCTGCACGCCAACACCGTACGGCTGCGCAAGCTGTTGGAGAGCTGGGAGCTGGACGAGCACCCCAACGACGTGGTGGTGACGGCCAACAACAGCTATCTGCTCGCCCTGCCGCCGGAGTCGACCGACGCCGCGCGGTTCCTCAGACTCGCCTCGCAGGGCTCGGAGTTGTTGCGCGAGGACCCCGCGCGGGCCGGTGAGGTGCTCAACGAAGCCCTGCGGCTGTGGCGCGGTCCCGCCCTGCTGGACGCGGGCGAGGGCCTGCTCTGCCGGTCCACGGCCGCCCAGCTCGAAGAGCGGCTGATGACGCTGCGCGAGGACCTGGTGATGGTCAAGCTGCACACCGGGGGCGAGCGGGAGGTCATCGCCGATCTCCAGGAGCTGGTGGTGGCGCATCCCGGACGGGAGCGTTTCAGCGAGCAGTTGATGATCGCGCTCTATCGCTGCGGCAGACAGAGCGAGGCGCTGGACGTCTACCAGCGCACGAGAGCCTGGCTGGTGAACGAGCTCGGGCTCGATGTCGGGCGCTCGCTGCGGGAGTTGTACCAGTCCGTACTGGCCCAGGACCCGGTGCTGGACGCACGGGCCTGACCGGACCGAACGCTGCCCGCGTTGTTCGCTGAGATGGACGGGGTGCCGCGCCGGGTCTCATACGAGTCCCCGCGGCGCCCCGTCCGCTTCCGTCGGGGCGCTCCCGCTCACGCCTTCCGGTACGCGCGCAGGCTCAGCGGTACGCACACGGCCAGCAGCACGGCCAGCGTGCCCGCCGTCACCAGTACCGGGTGGTCGGCCGGGAAGCCCGTACCGGTCACCACCGGATTGCCCCACAGGGTGCGGCAGGACGTGACCACCGCGCTGACCGGGTTCCACTCGGCCAGCGGCCGGATCCACGAGGGCAGCCCCTGGACGGAGAAGAAGGCGTTCGACAGGAACGAGAACGCCACCAGCACGATCGCGCCCACCGAGTCGATGGTCTCCGGCGACCGCAGCAGCAGCCCGATCAGGACGCCCACCCAGAGCATGGCGTAGACGAACGCGAGGATCACCGCGAAGCCGCCCAGCACCGACAGCGGCCCCGTGTGCGGGCGCCAGCCGACGGCCAGGCCCACCAGCATCACGATCATCAGGCCGAGCGCCGAGACGATCAGGTCGGAGAGCGTCTGGCCGACCAGGACGGCCGTACGGGAGACCGGCAGCGACCGGAAGCGGTCCACCAGGCCGCCGCGCATGTCCATCGCCACGCCGATGGCGGTCGGCCCGATGCTCGCCAGCCCGACCTGCACGGCCACGCCGGCCATCAGGTACTCCTGGTAATTGCCGCTGCCGGGCACCGAGATGGAGTTGCGGAAGAGATAGCCCACCGCGATCAGCAGGATCAGCGGGTTCATCACGATGCCGAGGAACTTCCCCGGTGCCCGCCGCAGATGCAGCAGGTGCCGCCCGGCCAGGGCGGCGGTGTCGGCCAGGCCCGCGAACGGGCCGCCCGGCGGCACCGTCGCGACGCGGAGTTCACTCATGGAGGCTCGTCTCCGGCTCGTTGCGCTCGGTCAGTTGGAAGAACACGTCGTCGAGGGTGGGGCGCCGTACCTCGAAGTCGGTGACCTCGACGCCCGCGGCGCGCAGCGCGTCCGCGAGGGCGGCCACGCTCTCCAGTCCGGCGTCGAGCTGTACGGTCAGCCGCTGCGCCGCGGTGTCCACCACCGGCTCGGCGCCGGTCAGCGGGGCGACGGCGGACAGCGCGGTGGCCAGCTGGCCGGGGCGGGCGACCGCGACCTGGAGGTGGTCGGTGCCGACGGCGCGCTTGAGTTCGGCCGGGGTGCCGGCGGCGATCACCCGGCCGGTGTCGATCACCACGATCTGATCGGCCAACTGGTCGGCCTCCTCCAGGTACTGCGTGGTGAGCAGGACGGTGATGCCCTCGTCGACGAGTTCGCGCACCACCTTCCACAGCACGGTGCGGCTGGTCGGGTCCAGGCCGGTGGTCGGCTCGTCCAGGAACAGCACCGGCGGCCGGGCGATGATGCAGGTGGCCAGGTCGAGCCGGCGCCGCATACCGCCGGAGTAGGTACCCACCGGGCGGTCGGCGGCGTCCTCCAGCTCGAACCGGGCCAGCAGTTCGGCGGCCCGCTGCCGGGCGCCGCGCCGGCCCTGCCGCAGCAGCCGGCCGAGCAGGACCAGGTTCTCGCGGCCGGTGAGCAGTTCGTCCACCGCCGCGTACTGCCCGGCCAGGCCGATCCGGCGGCGCACCTCCTTGCTCTGGCGCACCACGTCGTACCCGGCGACGGTCGCGTGCCCGGCGTCCGGCGTCAGCAGCGTGGACAGCACCCGTACGGTCGTCGTCTTGCCCGCCCCGTTGGGGCCGAGCACACCGAGCACGGAGCCTGCGGCCACCGACAGGTCGACGCCGCGCAGCGCGTGGTGGCTCTTGTAGCGCTTCTGCAGCCCTTCCGCGTAGACCGCGGTGTCCGCCCCCATCGCGGTCAGCTGCCGGCGTGGGCGGTGACGAGGCTCTTGGGCCGCATGTCGGTCCAGTCGCGCTCGACGGCGGCCAGGGCCTCGGCGCGGGGGCGCGCTTCGAGGGTGATCGTCCAGCCTGCCGGTACGTCGGCGAAGACGGGCCAGATGCTGTGCTGGCCCTCACCGTTGACCAGGACGTGGAAGGTGCCGTCTTCGTTGTCGAAGGGGTTCGCCATGGGGATCTCTCCTCGCAATCGTGAGTGGTACGTGGGGGGCGGATCAGGGGTGCAGCAGGGCGAGTTCGTTCGCCACGTCGCGTCCGATGGCGGCCTGCGGCCCGGAATGCATCATGAATTCGTGGCCGCACGGGACCGGGTGGACGGCCGTGCCGCCGTCGGTGTGCGCGGCCCACCGGCCGGGCCGGGCGGCGCGCTCCTCCGGGGTCAGGCCGAGTTCCGCGACGAACAGGTGCACCGGGGTCCGTACGCGGCCGGGCGTGTGCTCCTGGACGAGGCGGACGTGGTTGCGCATGACGTCCACGAGCCGCGGGATGTCCAGGTCGCCCAGCGGACTGTCGGCACGGCGCAGGGCGTCGCGGACCGTCTCGGACGTCGGGCCGCCGTCGTCGTGCCCGTCTCCGGGATTCTCCAGTCCGCAGTATTCGAGGACGGCGGTCAGCAGCTCCGCGTCCGTGGGGACGGGCTCGCCGGGCTCGGCCGGATAGCTGTCCAGATTGGCGAGCAGGGCCACCTCCTCGCCCACCGCCTCCAGCTGTGCGGCCATCTCGTGCGCGACGATGCCGCCGTACGACCAGCCGAGCAGGTGGTACGGGCCGTTCGGCTGGATCTCGCGGACCCGCTCGACGTATTCGGCCGCGACCTCCGCGATGCTCCCCGGCAGCGGCCCGGTGCCGGTCAGGCCGGACGCCTGGAGGCCGTACACCGGGTGGCGCTCGCCGATGTGCCCGGCGAGGCCGAGGTAGGGCAGGGCGAAGCCCATGCCGCCGTGCACGCAGAACAGCGGCGGCAGATCGCCGGTGGTGCGCAGGGGCAGCACCGGGCCGTACGGGTCGAGCGGCGCGTCGGCGGACGGGTCGTCCAGCCGCTGCCGTACGCGGTCCAGGAACGTGGTCCCGGCGGCGCGCTCGGCCCGCTCCAGGGCCGCCGCCAGCGCCTCGACTGTCTTGTGCCGGAACACATCGGGCAGCGCCAGGTCGAGCCCGGCCTTGCGGGCGCGGCCGACGACCTGCACGGAGCGGATGCTGTCGCCGCCCAGCTCGAAGAAGTCCGCCTCGGCGCCGACCTCGGGCAGGTTCAGGACCTCGGCGAAGACCTGGCACAGCAGCGCTTCCCGCTCGGTGCGCGGGGCGCGGCCGTGCGCGGCGGCCTCGGGGGCGTCGAGGGCGGGCAGGCCCTTGCGGTCGACCTTGCCGTTCGGGGTGAGCGGCAGGGCGTCCAGCGTCACGAAGGCGCCGGGGACCATGTAGTCGGGCAACAGCACGGACAGGTGCTCGCGCAGCGCGGCGGCGGGCACCGGCGCGTCCTCCGGCACGACGTACGCCGCCAGCCGCCGGTCGCCGGGCCGGTCCTCCCGTACGGCGGCAACCGCCTGGGCGATACCGGGGTGGGCGGCCAGCGCGCTCTCGATCTCGCCGAGTTCGATGCGGAAGCCGCGCAGCTTGACCTGGTGGTCGACGCGACCGGCGTATTCGAGGGTGCCGTCCGCCGTCCAGCGTGCCAGGTCGCCGGTGCGGTACATCCGCGCGCCCGCCGGGCCGAACGGGTCGGCCACGAAGCGCTCGGCGGTCAGGCCGGGGCGCCCCAGGTAGCCGCGCGCCAGCTGGGCGCCCGCGAGGTACAGCTCGCCCGTCACGCCGGGCGCCACCGGGTTCAGACGGCCGTCCAGGACGTAGGCGCGGGTGTTGGCCAGCGGCCGGCCGATGGGCGGCTTGCCCTCGCCGGTCAGCGGGTCGCTGGAGGTGGCGCAGACGGTGGACTCGGTGGGCCCGTAGCAGTTGTGGAGGGCGCACCCGGCCGACCAGCGGGCGGCGACCTCGGGCGGCAGCGCCTCGCCCGCCGTGATCAGGGTCAGGTCGCCGGGCAGGGTGATGTCCTCGGGGAAGGCGGCCAGCACGACCGGCGGCAGTACCGCGAGGTTGACCCCGTACCGGGTGATCAGGTCGGCGAGGGGTTCGCCGGGGCCTCGGCTCTCGGGGGTGGCGAGCACCAGCGTGCCGCCGGACAGCAGGGCCATGGACAGTTCGGCGGTGGCCGCGTCGAAGCTCGGCGAGGCGAACTGGAGCACGCGGGAGCGCGCGCCGAGCCCGAAGCGCCGGATGTGGTCGGCGGCGAGCGCGGCCACGCCCGCGTGCTCGATCATGACGCCCTTGGGGCGCCCGGTCGAGCCGGAGGTGTAGATCACGTAGGCGGCGTCGCGGCAGGTCAGCGGGCGGGTGCGGTCGGCGTCGGTGAGGTCGGTGGCCGGCAGCGCGTCGTCGCCGACTCCCCCATCCAGCTCGATCGCCTCCGTACCACCGTCCCGCAGCGCCCCCGCCGCCCCGGGCGCCGCCAGCACACACACCGGCGCGGCATCCCCGACCATGTACGCGATCCGGTCGGCCGGATAGTCCGGGTCCAGCGGCAGGTAGGCCGCGCCGGACTTCAGTACGGCCAGGATGGACACGGTCATCTCGACCGACCGGGGCAGCAGCAGGCCGACGAGCGTGCCGGGTCCGGCGCCGCGCCCGGCCAGCACCCGGGCCAGCCGGTTGGCGCGGGCGTTCAGCTCCCCGTATGTCAGCGACACCTCGCCGAAGACGACGGCCTCGTGGTCCGGCTGCCGGGCGGCGTGTTCCTCGAAGAGCTGCGCGACGGTCCGCGCGGGCACCTCGGTGGTGGCGCTGTTCCACTCGCCGACGATGCGCCGGCGTTCCGCGTCGCCCAGCACGTCGATGCTGCTCAGCGGCGCCTTCGGGGCGGCGGCCACGGACGTCAGGACGCGGGTGAACCGCTCGGCGAGCTGCCGTACCGTCTCCGGACGGAAGAGCTGGGTGCTGTACTCGACGACCAGGTCGATGCCGCCGAACTCGTCCGCGTCCTGACCCCCCGTAGCGCGCTCGGTGAGCTGGAACGCGAGGTCGAACTTGGCCGTGGCACTGCCGACCGGGTGGACGGCAGCCGTCACCCCCGGCAGCGCGGCCTTGGCCTCCGCGGTGTTCTGGAACGCCAGCATCACCTGGAACAGCGGCTGCCGGGCCAGCGACCTGACCGGGTTGCAGACCTCCACCAGGCGCTCGAACGGCAGCTCCTGGTTCTCGTAGGCGGCCAGGTCCGTCTCCCGTACGCGGCGCAGCAGTTCGGTGAAGGCCGGGTCGCCCGAGGTGTCCGTCCGCAGCACGAGGGTGTTGGTGAAGAAGCCCACCAGGTCGTCCATCGCCTCGTCGGTACGGCCCGCGATCGGGCTGCCGAGCGGGATGTCCTCCCCGGCGCCCATACGGGTCAGCAGTGCGGCCAGCGCGGCCTGGACGACCATGAACAGGCTCACGCCGTGCGCGCGGGCCAGTCCGGCCAGGGCGCGGTGCAGGTCGGGGCCGATGACCGCGGTGTGCTCGGCGCCCTCGTGCCCGGCGACGGCCGGGCGGGCGAAGTCCGCGGGCAGCTCGATCTCTTCGGGCAGCCCGGCCAGCGCTTCCTTCCAGTACGCGAGCTGGCGGGCGGCGAGGCTGTCGGGGTCGTCCTCGTCGCCCAGCACCTCGCGCTGCCACAGCGCGTAGTCGGCGTACTGGACGGGCAGTTCGGCCCACTCCGGGGCCGCGCCGCCGCGCCGTGCCGCGTAAGCGCGCGCGAGGTCGTCGGCCAGCGGGGTCAGCGACCAGCCGTCGCCCGCGATGTGGTGCAGGACGAGCAGCAGTACGTGCTCGGTGGCGGACAGCCGGAACAGGTCGGCGCGCAGCGGGATCTCGCGGGCCAGGTCGAAGCCGCGGGCGGCTTCCGAGGCCAGCAGGCCGCCCAGCCGCTCCTCGTCGGCGATGTGCTCGCGCAGCCCGAACCCGGCCTCGTCCAGCGGCAGTACGTGCTGACGCGGCGTCCCGTCCCGGTCGGGGAAGACCGTGCGCAGGCTTTCGTGGCGGTCCACGAGGTCGCTCAGCGCGCCGCCGAGCGCGTCGCGGTCGAGGTCGCCGGTCAGGCGCAGGGCGAGCGAGATGTTGTACGTACCGTGTGCGCCGTCCAGCCGGTTGAGGAACCACAGGCGAAGTTGGGCGTAGGACAGCGGTACGTCCTCCGGCCGGTCACCCGGGCGCAGGGCGGGGCGCGTGGCACCGGCACCGGCGCGCGGCAGCCGCTCGGCGAGGCCCGCGGGCGTGGGCGCCTCGAACAGCGCGCGGACCGGGACCTCGGCCCCCAGGACCGTACGGATGCGGCTCACCACCCGCGCCGCCAGCAGCGAGTGCCCGCCGTGCGTGAAGAAGTCCTCCTCGGGCCCGAACCGCGGCAGGCCCAGCACCTCGGCGAACACCTGGCACAGCAGGTCTTCCTGCGGGCTGCGTACGGCCCGCCCGGTGGCCCGGGACCGCAGTTCGGGGTCGGGCAGCACCTTGCGGTCGACCTTGCCGTTCGGGGTGAGCGGCAGGGCGTCCAGGGTGACGAAGGCGGCGGGCACCATGTACTCCGGCACCCGCTCGGCCAGGTACGCGCGCAGCGCGCCGGGCTCCGGTACGGCGGCGCCCTCGGCCGGGACCAGGTAGCCGGCCAGCAGCGGTTCGCCCGGCCGTGCCTCGCGGACGGCGACGACGGCCTGGCCGATCTCCGGGTGGCCGGACAGCGCGTTCTCGATCTCGCCCAGCTCGATGCGGAAGCCGCGGATCTTGACCTGGTGGTCGGCGCGGCCGACGTACTCCACCTGCCCGTCGGCGCCGAGGCGCACCAGGTCGCCGGTGCGGTACATCCGCCCGCCCGCCGGGTCCGCCGGGTCGGCCACGAACCGCTCGGCGGTCAGGCCGGGGCGGCCCAGGTAGCCGCGGGCGAGCCCGGCGCCCGCGATGTACAGCTCGCCGATCACGCCGGGCGCGACCGGCCGCAGCCAGTCGTCCAGGATGTGCAGCCGCGTGTTGGCGACCGGGAAGCCGATGGCGGGCGCGCCGGCGCGTACCCCGTCCAGCGGCGGGGCGCCGGTGGACCAGATGGTGGTCTCGGTGGGCCCGTAGAGGTTGGTGATGCTCGCGGTGGCCTTGCGGAGCGTCTCGCCCAGCGGCTCGCTCAGCGCCTCGCCGCCGACGAAGCCCCTGACCCCGCCGAGCACGTCGGGCGCCACGGTGACCAGGGCCTGCCACAGGCTGGGGGTGGCCTGGAGGACGGTGGCGCCGGTCGCGGTGACCGCGCGGCCGAGGGCGGCCGGGTCCCGTACGGTCTCCCGGTCGGCGAGGGCCAGCCGGGCGCCGCTGACCAGCGGCCCGAACAGCTCGGTGTTGGCGATGTCGAAGCCGAACGTGGTGACGCTCAGCAGGGTTTCGCCGCGCTCCAGTGCGTAGCGGTGCCGGATGTCCTCGATGACGTTGGCGAAGCCGCCGCGGGTGACCACGACGCCCTTGGGGCGGCCGGTGGAGCCGGAGGTGAACAGGACGTACGCGGCGTCGTCGGCGCCGATCGGGCGGGCCCGGTCGGCGTCGGTGAGGTCGGTGTCGGGGAAGCCCGCGACCAGTTCCGCGGTGTCCGGGAGGTCCATGACCCAGCGGGTCTGCCCGGCGTCCGGCAGTTTGCCGTCGGTGGCCGTCGTGGTGAGCGCGAGGACCGGCCGGGTGTCCTCCAGGACGACGGTGTTGCGCTCGGCCGGGTGGTCCGGGTCGACGGGCAGGTAGGCGGCGCCGGACTTCAGTACGGCGAGGGCCGCGACGACCAGGCCGGTGGAGCGGGGCAGCGCGATGGCGACCGTACGGCCGGGACCGGCGCCGTGCGCGACGAGGGCGTGCGCGAGGCGGTTGGCCCGCGCGTTCAGCTCGCGGTAGGTGAGGGTGTCGTCCCCGCACACCACGGCCGTGTCGTCGGGCATTTCACGGACGCGCTCCTCGACGGCCCCGGTCACCGGACGGGCCAGTGCCGCGGTGGCCACGGCGTCCCCGGCCTCCTGGAGCAGCCGCGCCTCCGCCGGCTCCAGCACGGAGATCCGGGCGAGCGGCTGCTCGGGGTCGGCGGCGATGGCCTCCAGTACGCGCAGCAGGCGCCGCCCGAACCGCTCGGCGTCGGCGGGCCCGTACAGATCGGGCGCGTAGTCGAAGCGCAGCCCGAGGCGGGTGCCGGGGCCGGGCAGCACGGCGAGGGCGAGCGGGTAGTGGGTGACGGAGCGGATCGCCGCGTCGGCGACCCGCAGGCCCGGCAGCGACGCCGCGAGCTGGTCCTCGTCCATCGGGTAGCTCTGGAACAGCATCACCGTGTCGAAGAGTTCGCCGATGCCGGCCTGCCGCTGGATGTCGGCGAGGCCGATGTGCTCGTACGGCATCAGCCCGGACTGCCGCTCCTGTACGTCCGCGAGCAGCGCCGCCACCGACTGGCCGGGGCGGGCCGTCACCCGTACGGGAATGGTGTTGGCGAACAGGCCGACCATCGCCTCGACGCCGGGCAGTTCGGCCGGGCGCCCTGCGGTGACCGTGCCGAAGACCACGTCCTCGCGGCCGGTCAGCGCGCCCAGCACGAGCGACCAGGCGGCCTGGAAGACGGTGTTGAGCGTGACGCCGAGGGCGCGCGCCCGCGCCGCCAGGTCGGCGGCCAGCCGCTCGGGCACGTCCATGGTGAGCGAGTCCGGCAGCACGGGAGTACGGCCGTCCACGGGCGCCAGGCGGGTCGGCTCGGCCAGCCCGGCGAGCGCGTCCCGCCACGCGGCGTGCGCGGCGTCCTCGTCCTGCGCCCCCAGCCAGGCCAGGTAGTTCCGGTAGGGGGCGGCCTGCGGCAGCCCGGCACCGTCCTCCCGGCCGCCGTGCGCGTACAGCGTGAACAGGTCCTGGATGAGCATCGGCAGCGACCAGCCGTCGGCCAGGCTGTGGTGCAGCGTCCAGATGAACGTGTGCCGCGTCGCCGACTGGCGGACCAGCACGAACCGCATCAGTGGCGGCCGGGCCAGGTCGAAGCGGCGGCCCCGCTCCTCGTCGGCCGCGGCGCGCAGCCGCCCGGCGTCCGCGTCCGGCAGGTCCATCTCCCGCCACGGCAGCTCGACCTCGTGCGGCACGAGCTGTACGGGGTCGCCGGTCGCCCGGCGGCGGAAGCAGGCCCGCAGATTGGGGTGGCGCCCCAGCAGGGCCGCGCAGGCGGCGCGCAGCGCGCCCGTGTCGAGCGGGCCGTCGAGCTCGACGGACAGTTGCAGGGAGTACGCGTCCGCGCTGCGCGGGTCGTACTCGGACAGGAACAGCAGTCCCTTCTGCAGCGGCGCCAGCGGCAGTACGTCACTGATACCCGAACGCTTCACGGCGCCCTTCCTTTCGTCGTTCGCCGAGCTCACTGAAAGTCCCCGAATTCCATGTCGAACTCGTCGAGTTCGTCGTCCGACAGCGCGACCAGCGGCTGGTCGGCGGCCACCGGCTCGTACGCGGCCGGCGCCTCCCCCGCCGCTTGGGCGGCGGTGGCGAGCGCGGCGGGCGTCTTGTGCAGGAACACGTCCCGCGGCGTGATCACCAGCCCGGCCTTGCGGGCCCGGCCGACCAGCTGGATGGAGCTGATGCTGTCCCCGCCGAGCGTGAAGAAGTCGGCGTCGGCGGCGACGGACGGCAGGTCCAGTACGTCGGCGAAGGCGGCGCAGAAGGTCTCCTCCTGCGGGGTGCGCGGGGCACGCCCCTCGCCCGTCAGCGCGGTGGCTTCGGGGGCGGTGAGGGCCTTGCGGTCGACCTTGCCGTTCGGGGTGAGCGGCAGGGCGTCCAGCGTCACGTACTCGCCCGGGACCATGTACTCCGGCAGGACGAGCAGCAGATCGGTCCGTACGCGGGCGGGGTCGGCCGGTCCGACGAGGTAGCCGACCAGGCGCTTGCGGCCGGAGGCGGCGTCGGTGTGGACCTGGGCCGCAGCGTCGGTGACGCCTTCGACCGCCCGCAACGCCGCCTCGATCTCGCCCAGCTCGATCCGGCGACCGCGGATCTTGACCTGGTGATCGCGGCGCTCCAGGAACTCCAGCTGACCGTCGGGACGGTAGACCACGCGGTCACCGGTCCGGTACATCCGCTCGCCCGCAGGTCCGAACGGGTCGGCCATGAAGGTCGAAGCCGTACGCGCCGGGTCGGCGAGGTAGCCGCGCCCAACTCCGGTCCCTGCGACGTACAGTTCGCCGGTCACGCCGACGGGTACGGGCCGCAGCGCGTCGTCCAGCACGTACAGCCGGGTGTTGCGCACCACGCGGCCGATCGGCACGCGCGAGCCCGCCAGGTCGGTGTCCACGGTCAGCACGGCGTGCGTCACGTCGTCGGAGCACTCGGTCGGGCCGTACGCGTTGACCAGCGGAATGCCCGGGTAGCGCGCGAACCAGCGGCGGCATACGTCCGCCGGCAGGGCCTCGCCGGTGACCACGAGATAGCGCAGCTTGGGCAGCGACGGGAAACCGCCTGCCGTCTCCCAGGCATCGAGCGCGGCTCGCAGCAGCGATGGGACGACTTCGAGGACGGAGACGCCTTCGGAGACCGTCACGTCGAACAGGGCGTCGGGGTCGGCGGCCGTCACCCGGTCCACGACCCGCGTCGTCCCGCCGGACACGAGCGCGGCGAGCATCTGCCACACCGAAATGTCGAACGTCACCGGCGCGTTGTGCACCAGCACGTCACCCTCGGCCATCGCCAGGTCCTCGACCTTGGCCAGGAGATGGTTGACCATGCCGCGCCGGTGCACCATCGCACCCTTCGGACGGCCCGTGGACCCCGACGTGTAGATCACATACGCGAGATCGTCCTCACCACCGGCGAGCGGCCGCAGACCCTCCGCCCGCGCCCCCGCACCTGGGAACGGATCGTCCAGGCACAGCACGCTCAGCTCACCGTCGTACGCCTCGGCGATCTCCCGTGCCCGGGCCAGCTCGCCCGGCCCGGCCAACAGGAAGCGGGCGCCGCTGTCCGCGAGCAGCCCCGTCTGCCGGGCGATCGGCGCATCCACGTCGAGGGGAAGCCAGGCGGCTCCTGCGCTCAACACGCCGAGTACGCCGCCGACATAGCGGGCCCCGGGCTCGCCGAGTACGGCAACCAGTGAGCCGAGGCCGGCACCGGCCTCCGTCAGCCGACCGGCCACCCCATCGGCCCAGACCGCCAGCGCCCCGTACGAAACCTGCACCTCACCATCGGCCACCGCGATCGCGTCCGGCCGTACCGCGGCGTGCTGCCGCACCCGCTCCACCACTCCGGCGAAGCCGCCACCGCGCTCCGTCGCGTTCCACTCCACCAGCAGCCGCCGCGACTCCGCCTCGTCCACGAGGCCGAGGGCGGCCAGCGGCCGGTCCGCGGTGGCCGGGACGGCGGCGAGGAGGTGCAGCAGCCGGCCGGCGAGGCGTTCGACGCCGTCCTGGGTGAACAGGTCCGGCGCGTAGTCGAAGCGCAGGTCCAGCCGGTGGCCGGGGCCGGGCAGGACCGCCAGGCTCAGCGGGTAGTGCCGACCGTCGCGGGCCTCGGCCTCCAGGAGGCGCAGACCGGTGGCGGAGGCGCGCACGCTCTCCTCGTCCAGCGGGAAGTTCTCGAAGAGCAGGACGGTGTCGAAGAGGTCGCCGATCCCGGCCCGGTTCTGGATCTCGGCGAGGCCGACGTGCTCGTACGGCATCAGGGCCGACTGCCGTTCCTGGATGCCCGCCAGCAGGCCGGCGATGGTCTCCTCGGGCCGGGGCCGCACCCGGACCGGCACCGTGTTGAGGAACAGGCCGATCATGCTCTCGACGCCGGGGACCTCGGCCGGGCGGCCGGAGGTGACGGCGCCGAACACGATGTCGTCGCGGCCGGTGAGGCTGCCCAGCAGCACGGCCCAGCAACCCTGGAAGACAGTGTTCAGGGTCAGGCCGCGGTCGCGCGCCCAGGCGGCGAGGCCGGTGGCCAGCGGCTCGGGCACCGGCAGGGTGACCGTGTCCGCGTGGACGGCCGCGCGCCCGGCGCCCTCCGGGGCGGCCAGCGTCGGTTCCTCGACGCCGTGCAGGGCCTCCTTCCAGGCCGCGAGCGCCGCCTCGGTGTCCTGCTCGGCCAGCCAGGCCAGATAGTCGCGGTAGGGCGCGGGCTCGGGCGGCGCGGGGGTGCCGGCGTCCGCCGCGTACAGCGTGAACAGCTCCTGGACCAGCAGCGGCATCGACCAGCCGTCCACCAGGCTGTGGTGGACCGTCCAGAGGAAGCGGTGCCGGTCCGGGCCGGTGCGGGCCAGGACGAAGCGCATCAGGGGCGCCTGCGCCGGGTCGGAGAGGTCGAAGCGGCGGGCGCGTTCGCCGTCGGCGAGCCGGGCGACGGCGGCGGCACCGTCGGGTTCGTCGCTCAGGTCCGTCTCCCGCCACGGCACCTCCACCGCGTTCGGCACGAGCTGGACGGGCGCGCCGGACTCGCGGTGGCGGAAGGTGGCCCGGAGGTTGGGGTGCCGGTGCAGCAGCTGCGCGCAGGCGGCGCGCAGCCGGGCGGCGTCCACGTCGCCGCCGAGTTCCAGGCCGAGCTGGAGGACGTACGGGTCCACGCCGTCGCCGTCCCGCTCGTACTCGGACAGGAACAGCAGGCCCTTCTGGAGCGGCGCCAGCGGCAGCACATCCGCCAGGCCGGTCCCGCTCAACTCGGCCTCGTATCCGTCGAGTTCGGCCTGCGTCACCGACACCAGGGGCAGGTCGGACGGCACCCGGCCGCCCGCGCCGGGCCGGGCCGCGTGGGTCACCAGCAGTTCCAGCGCGCGGAACCAGGTACGGGCGATGTCCCGCGCGTCCTCGTCCGGCAGGATCTCCCCCGCCCACAGCCAGTCCGCGACCAGGTGCGGGCCGTCGGGCCGGTCCTCGGTGACCGGGGTGACCTCCAGGACGTGCTGGAGCGGCATCCCGGGAGCGGCGGCGGTGCCGACCGCGGCGCCCTCGCCCGACAGCGACCAGTCGGCCGCTCCGGCGGCGCCGAACCGGCCCATGTAGTTGAAGCCGATGCGCGGGCGCGGGTGGCGGGCCAGCAGGGCGCTGGTCTGCGGGTTGAGGTAGCGCAGCAGGCCGTAGCCGAGGCCGTGGTCGGGCAGGGCCCGCAGCTGCTCCTTGATCCGCTTGAACGCGGTGCCGACGGCGTCGCCGCCCGCCCACACTTCGTCCCAGTCCAGCTCGCCGGGCGCGAGGCGGACGGGGAAGGCGCTGGTGAACCAGCCGACCGTACGGGAGAGGTCGGTGTTGTCCACGACCTGCTCGCGGCCGTGGCCTTCGAGTTCGATCAGTGTGTCCGTGCTGCCGTCCCCGGTGGCGTTCTTACGACGGCGCCAGTCGGCCACCGCCAGCGCGAGCCCGGTCAGCAGCACGTCGTTGATCTCGGCGTGGAACGCCGGGGCCACCTCGGTCAGCAGGGCCGCCGTCTGCTCGGCGGGCAGGACCAGCCGCAGGCGGCGGGCGGTCGCGTAGGTGTCCCGCGCGGCGTCCAGGCCGCGCATGCCGGGCAGCGGGTCCGGGGCGCTCGCGTGCCCGGTCCACAGCGGCAGCTCCGCGGTACGGGCGGCGGTGCGCGCCTCGTCGGCCAGCAGGCGCGACCAGCTCCGGTACGAGGTGCCGACCGGCGCCAGCTCCGGCGTACGGTCCGCCTCGACGGCCGACCAGGCGGCGGCCAGGTCGGGCAGCAGCACTCGCCAGGACACACCGTCCACGGCCAAGTGGTGCACCATCAGCAGCAGTCGGCGGGGCTGCTCAGGACCGGCGTTCAGCAGCACGGCCTGCACCAGGTGGCCGGCGGTCGGGTCGAGGCGCCGCTGCGCGACGGCGGCCTGCTCGACGACCACCGTGTCACCGTCCGCGTCGGCGGGTACGGCGACCTCGGACACCGCGCCCGTCAGGTCGGTGCTGCCCTGCGGCCGTACCTTCAGCGTCCACAGGCCCTCCACGGGCACGTCCAGCTGCATCCGCAGCGCGTCGTGCCGGTCGGTCACCGCGTGCAGCGCGCGGGCCAGCCGCTCGCTGTCCACATGGTCCGGGACCCGTACGACGACGTACTGCGCGAACGAGCCCACCGGACCGGCGACCGGGCCGCCGTCCTCCCGCAGCTGGTGCGCGATCGGCATGATCTCCAGCTCGCCGACACCGTCGTCCGTGCCGACCACCGCCGCCGCGTCCTGCGCGGCCTGGGCGGCGGTGGCCAGGGCGGCCGGGGTCTTGCGCAGGAACACATCACGTGGCGCGAACACCAGGCCCGCCTTACGGGCGCGGCTGACGACCTGGATGGAGCTGATGCTGTCCCCGCCGAGCGCGAAGAAGTCGGCGTCGGCGGCGACCGACGGCAGGTTCAGCACCTCGGCGAAGGCGGCGCAGAGGATCTCCTCCTGCGGGGTGCGCGGGGCGCGGCCGGCGCTCGTCGAGGCGGTCGTTTCGGGAGCGGTGAGGGCCTTGCGGTCGACCTTGCCGTTCGGGGTGAGCGGCAGGGCGTCGAGAGCGACGAACTCGCCCGGGATCATGTACTCGGGCAGCACCTTCGCCAGGTCGGTGCGTACTTCGTTGGCGCCGGCAGGGCCGACCAGGTAGCCGACCAGGCGCTTGCGGCCGGAGGCAGCGTCGGTGTGGACCTGGGCCGCAGCGTCCGTGACGCCTTCGACCGCCCGCAGGGCCGCCTCGATCTCGCCCAGCTCGATCCGGCGACCGCGGATCTTGACCTGGTGGTCGCGGCGCTCCAGGAACTCCAGCTGACCGTCGGGACGGTAGACCACGCGGTCGCCCGTCCGGTACATCCGCTCGCCCGCAGGTCCGAACGGGTCGGCCATGAAGGTCGAAGCCGTACGCGCCGGGTCGGCGAGGTAGCCGCGCCCCACGCCCGTACCCGCCACATACAGCTCTCCCGCGACACCGACCGGCACCGGCCGCAGCGCGTCGTCCAGCACATACAGCCGGGTGTTGCGCACCACGCGGCCGATCGGCGTCCGCGTGCCCAGTTCGCTCGACGCGTCGAGCACCGCGTGCGTCACGTCGTCCGAGCACTCGGTCGGGCCGTACGCGTTGACCAGCGGAATCCCCGGGTAGCGCGCGAACCAGCGGCGGCACACGTCGACCGGCAGGGCCTCACCCGTCACCACGAGGTAGCGCAGCTTCGGCAGCGACGGGAAGCCGCCCGCCGTCTCCCACGCGTCCAGCGCCGCCCGCAGCAGCGACGGCACCACCTCCAGGACGGAGACGCCCTCGGACACCGTCACCTCGAACAGCGCATCCGGGTCGGCGGCGGTCACGCGATCCACGACCCGCGTCGTCCCGCCCGCCACCAACGCCGCGAGCATCTGCCACACCGAAATGTCGAACGTCACCGGCGCGTTGTGCACCAGGACATCGCCCTCGGCCATCGCCAGGTCCTCGACCTTGGCGAGCAGATGGTTGACCATGCCGCGCCGGTGCACCATCGCACCCTTCGGACGGCCCGTCGACCCGGACGTGTAGATCACGTACGCGAGATCGTCCTCACCACCGGCGAGCGGCCGCAACCCCTCCGCCCGCGCTCCCGCACCCGGGAACGGATCGTCGAGCACCAGCACCCGTACGCCGGAACCGTCCGCCGCCACGATCTCCTCGGCCCGAGCCACCTGTCCGGGACCGGCCAGCACGAACCGCGCCCCGCTGTCCGCGAGCAGCCCCGTCTGCCGGGCGATCGGCGCCTCCACGTCCAGTGGCAGCCACGCGGCTCCCGCCCCCAAAACGCCCAGCACACCGCCCACATACCGGGCCCCGGGCTCACCGAGAACCGCCACCAGCGAGCCGAGCCCGGCCCCGGCCTCCGTCAGCCGACCGGCCACCCCATCGGCCCAGACCGCCAGCGCCCCGTACGAAACCCGCACCTCACCATCAGCAACAGCCACCGCATCCGGACGGGCAGCCGCATGCTGCCGCACCCGCTCCACCACACCCGCGAAGCCCCCGCCCCGCTCCGTCGCGTTCCACTCCACCAGCAGCCGCCGCGACTCCGCCTCCGTGAGCACGCCGACGCCCGCCAGCGGGCGGTCGGGCGCCGCCTCGGACAGGGCGTCCAGGAAGGCGGTGAAGCGGTCGCGGTGGGCGTCGAGGTCGGCGGCGGAGTACAGCTCGGGGTTGGCGTTGAGGTGGATCTCGACGTCGTCGCCCGAGGAGTCGGAGACCGAGAACATGAAGTCGTTGACGATGCCGGTGGACAGGTTGGTGAGGGTCGCCGGGCAGGGGCCGAAGGCGAGTTCCGGCTCGGGCGGCAGGACGTTGACGAACGGGCCGAACGGGCGCCGGTCGTCGGCCCGCAGGCCCATGTCGCGGCGCACCCGGTCGCCCCGGTAGCGCTGGTGCCGCAGCGTGCGCAGCAGCGCGTCGGCGACCGTGCGCAGCAGGTCCCCGGGCGTGGTGCCGGGTGCGACGGCCACGCGGAGCGGCAGGTAGTTGGCGACCATGCCGGGTACGGAGCGTCCTGCGGCGCTGGTGCGCGCGTTGACCGGAAGGGTCAGCAGGATCTCGTCGGCGCCGGTCAGCCGCTGGGTGTAGGCAGCAGCGGCGGCGATGACCAGCGTCGGCCAGGTGACCTCGGCCCGGCCGGCCAGGGCACGCAGCCGCTGCACCACCGGGCGCGGCAGGGTCGTGCTGCGGCGCAGGAAGCCGCGCGCGTGCACCGGCTCGCGGCCGGCGAAGCTGACCGGGTCGGGCGCGTCGGCGTAGGTACGGGCCCAGTAGGCGCGGTCCCGCTCGGCGCGCCGCGACGACGCGTACGCGATCTCGTCGTCCACCAGCGTCTTCAGCGGCGGCAGCTGCCCCTCGCCGGTGGGGCGGCCCTCGTGCAGGGCGGTGTAGAGGTCGGCGAGGCGCCGGTAGAACAGCGGGCGGACGAAGCTGTCGCTGACGATGTGGTGCGCGCACAGGTAGAGGTACGCGTGGTCGGGGCCGAGGGTGAGCAGCGCCGCCCGCATCAGCGGGAAGGACGTGACGTCGATCGGGCGGTCCAGGTCGCGGGCCATCCAGGCGCGCGCCGCTGCCTGCGGGTCGTCGGCGCCGCTCAGGTCGACCGTGGTGTACGGCAGGGTCTCCAGGGGTTCGACGGTCTGGCGGGGCTCGCCGTCCGCCTCGGTGAGGCGGACGCGGAAGCACTGGGCCTCGTCGAGGGCCAGGCGCAGCGCCTCCTGGAGGCGGGCGTGGTCGAGCGGGCCGCGGAGGTCGAAGTGGTCGGCCATGTTGTAGGCCAGGTCGCCGTCGGCGAACTGCTCGTCGAACCAGATCTCGGTCTGGGCCGCGGTGAGCGGCAGACCCGGCTCGATACGTGCGGTCATGACAGCAACCTCCTGGAGGACCTGCGGGTGGGAAGGGTTCGGTGCGGCGGGCCTGCGGCCCCGTGCGCGCGGGTGGGCGGGCCGTGCCGCCCGGGGCGTTACGCGGTGGCCCGGGACGCCCCGGACAGCTCGTCCGGGCTCAGGCCGTAGATGTCCTGGAGCCACTTCTCCTGGTAGACGGTGTCCAGGTAGTGGTCGCCCAGGTCGGGCGAGACGGCCACGCCGACGATGTCCCGCTCCGGCCGGTTCTCCGCGATCCAGCGCCGGGCGCCGCTGAGCACGGTGCCGGTGGAGCCGCCGAGGACATAGCCGTGCCGGACCAGGTGGTGGCACATGCGGACGGTGTCGGTCTCGGGGACGTGCACCACGGCGTCCACGTACGACTCGTCGAGCATCTGCGGCCGGACGCCGGCCCCCAGGCCGGGGATCATGCGCGGCGCGGCCGGGGTGCCGAAGGTGACCGAGCCGACGCTGTCGACGGCGACGACGGTCACCGAGGGCTGGTTCTCGCGGAAGTAGCGGGCGCAGCCCATCAGGGTGCCGGTGGTGCCGGCGCCGATGAACAGCACGTCCAGGTCGGGGAACTGGGCGGCGATCTCGGGCCCGGTGGTGCGGTAGTGGCTCATCCAGTTGCCGAGGTTGGCGTACTGATTCAGCCATGCGTAGCCGTCGTCGCTCGCGCACAGTTCCTGTACGAGGCGGATACGGGCGCCGAGCAGGCCGCTTTCCGGGTCGGGCTCGGTGATGATGCGTACCTGGGCGCCGAGGTTTTCCATGCGCTGCCGGTTGGCGAGGGTGCACCGGCTGTCGGTGACGCACACGAAGCCGTAGCCCTTGCTGCGGGCCACCAGGCTCAGTGCGACACCGAGATTTCCCGAGGACGATTCGACCAGGGTCATGCCGGGCCGCAGGGTGCCGTCCCGCTCACCGCGGTCGATCATTTCCACGGCGGCCTTGAGTTTGATGGAGCCGGCGAAGTTGAAGCCTTCGCACTTGAGATAGAGGTTCTCTCCGAGGACGTTGTTCAGGTCGACGAAGAGATCCGGCACGTTGAATTCGTGCGGGGCGGATATCACGGGCACGTCAGGTCCTCCCAACCGCGGGCGTGTGGTCCGGTGGCGGGGCCGCGGCTATTTCTTCCCGTGCCGGGACAGCTCGTGGAAGAACCCGTCGACCGTGTGCAGCCCGTCGCTCCCGGCGAGTTCGTCGTAGACGTGCTTGGCGACGGTCAGATCCAGGACGCCGAGGCCGAAGGGCGAGAAGACGACGGGGCGGTCCCGCGGAATCTTCACCATGCCCGTCATCACGTTGTGCAGGGTCCCGTTGATGAAATAGCGGTTGCCGACCTCCTGCTCCACGAGGTGCACGGAGGTGTCGGCCTTCAGTACGTGCTCGACGTCGTCCACGAAGTTCGACGACGCCTTGATGACCTCCGGGCCCAGGTCGCGCAGCGACACGTGGAGCACCACCGGGTTGTGCGCGAACCACGCCGGGCTGGTGACGTGCGGGGTGCCCGCGACGGTGGCGAAGACGACCAGGTCGCTGTTGCGGATCAGGCTCTCCGCCGAGTCGTGGAGGACGGTGCGCCCCGTGCTGCCGGCGTCCTTCAGGTGGTTCTCGAAGCCCGCGGCGTATGCGTTGCTGAGGTCGTGGATGCCGATCTCGTCGAATTCCCAGCCGGTGCCCGCGAGATAGGTGTGGATATAGCGGGCGATCAGGCCGGTGCCGATGAATCCGACGCGCTTCGGGCGGCCCCGCTCGCGGGTCAGCCAGTCGGCGGCCAGCGCCGCTGAGGCCGCCGTGCGCACCGCGCTGATGATGGAGCTCTCCATGCAGGCGAACGGATAACCGGTGTCCCGGTCGTTGAGGATGAGCACGGCCGAGGCGCGCGGCAGCCCGGACTCGATGTTCTCGGGGAAACTGGAAATCCACTTGATGCCGTCGACGCCGACCTCGCCGCCCACCGAGGCGGGCAGCGCGATGATGCGCGCCGACGGCCGGTCCTCGAACTTCAGGAAGTACGACGGCGGATTGACGGTGTCGCCGACACCGTGCACGCGGTAGGCGTAGTCGACCAGCTCGACGATCTGCTTTTCCTGCCCGTGCAGAACTCGGGAGACCTGCTCGCCCGAGATGACGGAGAAGGACGGTACCTCAGTGCCAGAGGGGGGCATGGAAACTCCACCAGTGATCCGGGACTGACGTCCGCACCGCGGTGCGCGGGCGCGTCAGGGGGCATCGGTGCCGGGAAACCACACTTGCCGACGCCACTGACGTTTCGATGACCAGTTGATTACCGCTCGGGCCGGCCGCCGGGTGGCCGAATCCGTCATTCATCCGTCACCGGCCTGTCAGGGGTGAGGGGTACAGTCCGGTTCGTAGAGGCGCTGTGTGCGGTGGGCCGGCGTCACCGACCGGCTGCCGCGGGGAGGCCATGATGCGTGTCGTCCTCGGAGAAGACCTCTTCCTCCTGAGGGAAGGCATGGAACGCCTTCTGGAAGCCCATGGCTGCACCATCGTGGCGTCCGTCGACAACGCGCCGGAACTGCTGCGCGCGCTCATCGAGGAACGCCCCGACGTGGCCATCGTGGACGTACGGCTACCGCCCACCTTCACCGACGAGGGCATCCAGGTCGCGCTGGAGGCGCGCCGCCAGGTCCCCGGACTGCCCGTCCTCGTCCTCTCCCAGTACGTGGAACAGCTCTACGCCCGCGAACTGCTCGCCGACGGCACCGGATCGGTCGGCTATCTCCTCAAGGACCGGGTGCTCAACAGCGGCCAGTTCATCGAGGCGGTGCGCCGCGTCGCGGACGGCGGCACGGCCATGGACCCCAAGGTCATCGAGAAGCTGCTGCACAACGGCTCGCGCCAGGAGCCCCTGGACAGCCTGACCCAGCGCGAGCTGGAGGTGCTGGGGCTGATGGCGGAGGGCAAGTCGAACGCCGGCATCGCCGAGTCGCTGTTCGTCACCGACAAGGCCATCGGCAAGCACATCAACAACATCTTCAGCAAGCTCCAGCTGCTGCCGTCCCGGGACGACAACCGGCGCGTGCAGGCCGTTCTCACGTACCTGAACGTCGCCACCGCCTGACCTCCAGGCGTACGGGCCGCTCCCCCGGCTCCGCCGCCACGGCCAGCGCCGCCGCGTACCCGTCCCCTACCGGCACACCGGTCAGCGACCACCGCCCGGGGACCCGCCCTTCCGGGTCCCGTACGGCGTCGCCGTCCCGCGGTCCCGGACCCACCGGCAGCCGCAACCCCTGCACCATGCGCCCACCCGCAGCCTTGACCCACGCTTCCTTACGGGTCCACAGCGCTGTGAAGCGCGCTGCGGCGTCATCGGAGTCACGCGCCGCGCGCACGTACGCCGCCTCCTCAGCCGGGAACCAGCGCTCGGCCTTACGGACGGCCCGGTCGGCCGGGTGCGGCAGCCGCTCCACATCGATCCCCAGCGCGCGCTGCGACGCGACCGCCAGCAGCGCCAGGCCGCCGGAGTGGGAGAGGTTGAAGCACAGTTCGGGGTGGCCGTGCAGTGCGGGCTTGCCCCAGCGGCCGTAGGTGTAGCGCAGGCGCTCTGGCGGTGCGCCCAAGTACGCGCCCAGGATCAGCCGGGCCGCGCCGTGCGCGATGCGGGAGCGCGCGCGGCCCTCGGGCAGGGCCCGTTCGCCGCGCTCCCGCTCCATGGGATCGAGCACGGCGGTCAGCTCGCTGAGGACGTGAGGCGGCGCGGACAGCGGTATCCGCCAGACATGCACCGTGCCGTCCGGCGGACACCCCGCACCGGTCACGCCGTCGCGGCGCTGAAGTCGACCACGCAGAAGGACAGTTCGCCGGCCTTCTCCTCACCCGTACCCTGCGGTACGTAGTCGGCGAGGAACACCGGGAGCCGCTGCTCCACGAAGTGCGGCAGCCGGTCCGCCAGCAGGCCCCACACACCGCTGCACGGGAACTCGGCGGACGCGCGCTCCACCGTCACACCGGCCGGCACCGCGACCCGCTCCGGATCGAGGCCGCCGCCCAGAAGGAGCGTCGCCGCCCCGCCGGGCAGCGCCTCGCGCAGCAGGACGTGGGCGTCCTCGGGTGTCAGCCCGCCGTACTGCCGGACGCCCGTCGGCGCGCCGGGGCCCTCCGCGGACAGCAGCAGCGCCGCCGCGCCGTCCCGTGCGTCCGTGCCCTGCCGGGGCGGGCCCGGGTTGGCGGGCACCGTCGTCTGGTCGAACACCATGACCAGGACGCGGTCGGCCTGCCCGTCGGCGGCGTACTGCCCGGCGAGCCGCAGGGCCGTGTACGGGGCCGCGTCACCCTGGTCGCTGAGCGCGAAGGACTGCGGTGTGCCGGGCAGCGCGTCGGTCAGGTACGAGACCGCCGACACCCGGGGGTCGAAGTCCGGCACCGCCGACGCGGCCACGATCAGGCCGACCGGGTCCGGCACCGGCGGCAGCGCGTCGAGCAGCCCGCGCGCCATGTCGGTGAACGTGTTGCGGTGGGCGCGCTCGAAGCGCTCCTGGTCGAAGGCGGTGCCGTACAGCTGCGCCATATCGGAGTAGATCTTCACCAGGAACGGGTCGGCGGGGGCGGGCGGCCGGCCGGTGAAGGCCCGGTGCGCCGCCCCCGTGAGGCGGAGCGTCACCGCGCGGCGGCCACGTAGTCGGCCAGCGTCCGCACGGTGGCGAAGTGGCTCATCTCCAGCTCCTCGGTGTCGAACTCGACGTCGAAGACCTCCTCCAGACGCATCAGCAGGTCCAGGACGCCGGTGGAGTCCAGGCCGTAGTCGTCGAAGAGCTTGGCGTCGGGGCCGAGGTCGGGCAGCTCGCGCTGGAGCACGTCACCGAGCGCCTCGCGGACGGCGGTGATCGTCTGGTCCTGCGCGGTGCTCTCGGCGGTCTGCGGCATGTCGGGTCTCCTTGGGTGTCGGTACGGTCAGTGGGCGGCGTCGGCGGCGGGCGCGTCGTCCGTGTACAGGCGCTGGCGGCGCAGCAGGTCCTCGGGCTGCTCGGGTGCGCCGACCAGGTGGTCCCGGCCGCCGGTCACCAGCACCTCGGCCGGGTAGCCGTGGCTGAGGAAGTGCACCGGCGAGGCGGTCGGGCCGTACGCGCCGGAGCGCTCCACGCCGATCAGGTCGCCCGGACGCAGCGGCGGCAGCTGCACCTTCTTGCCGAGGGTGTCGTTGGGGGTGCACAGCGGCCCGGTGACGTGCCAGCTCTCGGTCTCGCCCGCGTCCGTGCGGTTGAGCAGCCGGATCGGGAAGTTGCGCTTGACGAAGGAGCCGATGCCGACGGCCGCCATGTGGTGGTTGGTGCCGCCGTCGACCACCGCGAAGTTCTCGTCCATCGAGGTCTTCACGTAGCGCACCCGCGAGACATAGGTGCCGTACGGGGCGGTCAGATAGCGGCCCAGCTCGTTGATCAGCCGGGTGCCGGGGTGCCGCGCGGCGAACTCCTCGATGACCGGGTTGAGCAGCGTGGTCAGCCGCTCCTGGTCGAGGTCGCGCTCCCCGTCGAAGTACGCGACGCCGAAGCCGCCGCCGAAGTCGACCAGGTCGAGGTCGAATCCCAGCTTCTCCGACAGCCGCTCGGCGAGGTCGAAGATCCGGCCGGTGTTCTCGGCCACCACCTCCTCGCTGAGGATGCGGGTGCCCATGTAGACCTGCACGCCCATCAGGCGGACGTGGGCGTGGCGCCCTGCGAGGTCGGACTGGTCGAACAGGACGGTCTCGTCGATGCCGAACTGGCGCGGCTTGCCGCCCATGGTCAGGCCCGAGCCCTTGACGGAGAAGCTGGGGTTGACGCGCAGCGCGACGGGCGCGGTCACGCCGCGTTCCCGGGCCAGTTCGTCAATGAGTTCCAGCTCGCCCAGCGACTCGCAGACGATCGCGTAGATCCCCTCGTCCAGGCAGGCGGCCAGCTCGGCGCGGCTCTTGCCGGGGCCGAGGAAGATGATGTCGCGCGGCGCGATGCCCGCCCGGCGGGCGGTGACCAGCTCCGTCATCGAGGAGATCTCGGCGCGGGCGCCCTGCGCGCCGAGCAGCGCGCAGATCGAGACGTTCGGGTTCGCCTTGAGGGAGAAGAAGATCTCCGCGCGCGGGTGAAGGCGTTCGCGCAGGCTGCGGAAGTTCGCGGCGAGCGCGTCGCCGTCGTACACGTACAGCGGTGTGCCGTGGCGTTCGGCCAGCTCGGTGATGCCGATGCCCTGGATCTCGAACTCAGCCGACATGGACGGCTCCTTCCGTCACCGCGGCCAGCCGGGCGGTGATCTCGGTGTCGATCGCGGTGACCTGCTCCGCGGTGTCGCCCACGACCAGCCCGTACAGGCGGCCGTCGGCGGTAGCGCCGGGCTCGGCGAGGGTGCTGACGGCGGCGTTGACGGTGGCGTAGTTGTTCACCAGCAGCCCGGCGCCGTCGGGCCGCTCCAGCAGCAGGCCGTCGAGCGTGTGGCGCAGCTCCTCGAAGGGCAGCGGAGCCGAGAGCTTGAGCGGGTAGTGCCGGGCGAGCGCGATGCGGCCCTCGCCGACGAAGGCTTCCTGGAGCCGCACCTGGTACGTGGACATGTTGTTGCGGGCGTTGATCTCGATGACCGGGAAGACCGAGCCGTCCGGCAGCAGCAGGGCGTCCATGCCCGCGACGCCGAAGTAGCCGTCGGCGGCGAGCCGCGCGCCGATCCGCAGACCGGCGTCGGTGATCTGCTCCAGCTGCCCGGGGGTGAGGCGGGCAGGCATCCGGTGGCCCTTGTGCGTGCCGTTCTCGGTGATCGCTTCCTTGACGAAGTCGAACCGCACCGCGCCGTCCCGGCCCACGGTGACCTGGTAGTTCAGGTCGGTCTGCTTGGTCACCCACTCTTCGAGGACCAGCCCGGCCCGGTCGCTGCCGGCCGCCTCGGCGCGGGCGAGCACCATCCGGTGCACCCGGTCGAGCCGCCGCTCGCTCTCGATGACCATGATGCCCTTGCCGGACACCCCGTAGGCGTCCTTGAGGACCAGCTTGCGGCCCTGCGCCAGCAGCTCCCGGGCCTCCTCGACGGCCCGCGACAGCTCCACGACGGTGTCGCACGCCCAGCCGCGCGCCTGGGGGATGCCCAGTTCGTCGGCGACCCGGCGGCTGTAGATCTTGCTGTTCACGGCCTTGCACACCGCGGCCGTCGGATGGGCGAGCGGCAGCCCGGTCCGCTCGGCCAGCTCCTCCTCGACGGTGGAGACACCGTGCGCGTACAGCATCAGGCCGTCACCGGCCTGCGCCAGCGCGCTCTGGAGCGCCGGGTCGGCCAGCGCGTCCTGGGAGACCGTGCGCACCGGGTCGGATTCGGCGACGACGTGCACGGTGGGCAGCGCGAGGCCCAGGCCGCGCAGGTACGCCAGGTAGCCGGCGTCCGGACGCGCCTTGAGCACGACGTGGTCGCCCTCGCCCGCCAGCAGCATGGCGAATTCGTCCATCGAGTTCACCACGGCGCCGCCGCCGGTGAATCCCATGCGCGGCAGGCCGGGTTCGCCGACCGCCCACTGTTCCTCGACCTCGAAATTGCCGAGGAAGACGAACGGCACCTGCCCGCTCCCGGCCACGGCGGCCTTCAGTCGGGCGTTGAAGCCCGGCAGCAACGATTCCATGATGTCCCCTCGCCCGGTGTGGCGGTCAGTGCTCGACGACCATCGCCGAGTACGTCGCGCCCAGTCCGACGGCGGTCAGCAGATACCGCGCGCCGGGGCGCAACCGGCCGAGCTGTCCGGCCGTCCCGTAGTTGATGAAAGGGTCCGCGGCGAAGCAGTGGCCGGTCACCGGGATGTTGTCCAGAAAAATGCGTTCCACAGGAAATCCGAAGCGGTCCGCGACCGCTTTCCAGGAAATGGTGTTGACGCTGTGCGGAATGATCAGGTCGATGTCGTCGAGCGTGACACCGGAATCCGCGCAGGCGGCCAGCAGCACCTCCCCGAGCGCTTCCGGGTAGAGCTTGTTGAACTCCGCGGACGAGGCTTCACCGGTAATGGCCTCGGCGTGGTATTCCCCGTAGGTCCGCACCGCCCGGCCGAGCACCCGGTCCCCGTCCGCCGTGCCGCCCCGGCGCACCAGTACGGCCGCCGCGGCCTCGCCGCCGACATTGCTGCGCGGGACGCACCGGGCGACGGGCGTGAAGGTCTTCTCGCCGGTCAGCACCAGCGCCAGCGCGTCCGGGTCGGCGTCCGCCGCCAGCAGCCGGCCGCAGATGTCGACCGCCTGCAGACCGCTCGCGCACGCCTGGCCCGCCACCGAGAAAGCGGTGGCGTTCGACAGCCCCAATTCCCTGCCGATGTCCCGCAGTGCGCTGGTAGGATCCGGCCTGCTGCTGACGAAGGTGCGGGCCTGCACGAGGTAGCGGACCCGCTCCTCCCGGCCCCTGAGCCCGTCGAGTTTGGCCGCCGCGGCGAGCAACAGCTCCGCCTCGGTGCGCTCCGGGTCCCGGCACACCGACGCCAGCCCGTAAAAGCGCTGGAAACGGCGGGCCATCCCCGCGTCGAGCGGGGATTCCTCCCGGAGTTCGGAAATCGGCACGCTCGGGGGGAGGTACGTTGAAACGGCGGCGAATGATGTCATCCGACCGCTCCGCAAAGTCTCGGCACGCGCGCTCCCCGTCTTATGGTCATTTCCAGCGATGCGCTTTCCGGGCCAGTCTGGCCAATTCTGCTGACAGTCCAGTGACCGGTTGATGACGGACCGGGAGTACGCGGGCGCGTACCGCCGGAATCGGGGAAGTCGGGTAGTGCTAGCACTACTTCCAAAGACGTCCTAGTACCTGTGTGCGCAGCGAGCCGCACCCCTGAGCATGGACAACGCTCCACCCGGCCCCACCTGCGGCTTCGGGAGGGGACCCGATTCCGGGTGAGGACTACAGAGAGGTGGACCGGTGGGTGTGACGGGCCTGAAGACGGCCGTGGGCAGGCCGGCGGGCTGGAGCGCGGGGCACCCGTGGCCCGCGCTCGCCCTGTGGCTGGCCGTCGTCGCGGTGTCCGCGACCGGCGGGGCCCTGGCCCTGCGCACCCCGGTCGGTGACCTCTTCGACGACGACTCGACGGGCCGCCGCGTGCTCGCGTACGCCCTCGCCGGCTGTGCCGTCGTCCTGGTGCTGCTCGTCGCGCTGCTCGCGGCGGTCCTCCCGGCCGTGGTGTCGCTGCTGGTCAGCGTGAGCGCCGTGACCGTGGCCAGCGGCTGGTGGGGCGTGGTGGCCCGGCTGTTCCCCGGCCGGGGCCCGTCGGCGTCCGTCTTCGCCCTGGTCGCCGTGCTCGGTACGGCGCTCGGCCTGACGTCCTGCGTGCTGTATCTGTGGTTCGAGCAGCGGGCCCGGCGGCACGGGGCGCTGCGCCCGCACGTGTCCCGTACGGCGGCCGACGCCACCCGGACCGTGCTGCTCTCCGGCCTGGTGACGGCCGCGGTGGTCTGCGGGCTGTTCGTCTCGGGGGACGCGATGCTCTCGGCGGTGGCCATCGGGGTGCTCCTGACGGTCGCGGCGGTGATGCTGGCCGCGCTCACCGTGCTGCCCGCGGTGACCGCCCGCTTCGGGCGGCGGCTGGGCTGGCCGCGGCTGCCGGTGCTGTGGCGGCTGACCTACCGGCTCGGCCCGCCGCGCCTGTGGCCGCTGCTGCTGCGGCCCAGCACCCGCCGCCCCGGCTGGACGCTCGCCGCCTCGGTGGTACTGCTCGCCGCACTGGCCCTGCCGCTGGCGTGGTGGCGCCCGGAACTCCCCGGCCACCCGCCCGCCTTGCTGCACACCGCGGAGGCCGCACGGGCGCACGGCATCACCGCCACGACGATCGTCGCGGTGATCGCGGCCACCGTCCTGCTGGGCTTCGCCGCGCTGACCGCCGTGTTCCGCTCCGCGCCCGCGGCCGTCGTGGTGACCGTCCCGGCCGCGCTGGGCGCCGCGGCGGCGTGCGGGACGGCCACGGTCGTCCTGCGGATGTGGAAGCCCGGCCAGGCCCCCGGCTCCTGGGGCCACAGCACGCCCGCCGCCTGGGCGCCGCTGCTCAGCTTCTCCCTGGCGCTGGCCGTCTCGGTCCTGCTGCTGCGCATGGTCGTCCTGCGCCTCATGGAACTGCGGGGCGCGGGACTGCCGCCCCGTGAGGCCACGGCCCGCGCGCTGACCTCCACCTCGGACGGCACCACCGTCACCGCCGTCATCATGGGCGCCGTCTTCCTGCTCGCCGAGCGCAGCGCCTCGGCCGAAGTGGGGCGGCTGAGCGTCGTCCTGGCCCTGTCGGTCGTGCTGACGGCCACCGTCGTACGGGCGTTGACGCTGCCCGCGCTGTCCGTCCTGCTCAGCGGGACCCGCTGGTGGGCGCGCTGCGCCGCGCGGCAGGCGGGGCATTCCCTTCCCCAGAAGTAGGTCTAGCACCACTGATTACCGCGGCCGGGCGCCCGAAGATGGATACGCACGCCGCCGGGAACGCCCTGCACCGAGCACAGACACGGAGACGAATGAGATGACCGAAGGTTCGCACAGCGACGTCCAGCCAGCGCGCCAGGGACGCAACTGGTTCACCGCCGGATGGATAGCCATGGGCCGCGGGCTGACCATGTTCTTCCTCGGGCTGCTGGCCGTCTTCCTCGCGTGGTTCGCGATCGTCGGGATGTCCCTGACGCTCCTGGGCTTCGGCCTCTTCCTCGTACCGGGGCTGGTCGCGGCGCTGCGCTGGTCCGCCAACGCCCAGCGGCGGCTGACCGGCAACACCGGGGTACGGATCGCCGAGCCGTACGCTCCCGCGCCGCGCGCCGAGGGCGGCTGGAAGGGCGCCTGGCGCAAGTGCGAGGCGATCTTCACCGACAGCGCGACGTGGCGCGACATGCTGTGGGCCCAGTGCGCCGTCACGGTCACCGGCCTGTTCGCGATCATTCCGTTCGCGTCCCTGGTCCACGGCCTGTTCGGCATCCTGCTCCCGTTCATCTGGGAGCCGGTCATCCAGGCGTGGGACGGCACCTGGTACATGTTCGTGCCGGTACGCAGCCAGGACTCCGCCTGGATCGCCGGCGGCCTGGGCCTGCTGGAGATCCCGGTCGGCCTGCTGATCGCCCCGTACGTGCTGCGCCTGCACGCCCGGATCACCCACTCCCTGCTGGCGCCCACCGCCAAGGCCCGGATGGGGCGGCGCGTCGAGCACCTGGCCCGCACCCGTACCGACGTCGTCGACTCCTCCGCCGCCGAGATCCGCCGTATCGAGCGCGATCTGCACGACGGCGCGCAGGCCCGGCTGCTCGCGATGGGCATGAAGCTGGGCGCCGCCGAATCGCTGCTGGACGAGAACCCGGAAGCCGTCCGCACCCTGCTCGCCGAGACCCGCGACGCCTCCGTACGCGCCCTGGAGGAGCTGCGCGACCTGGTGCGCGGCATCCACCCGCCGGTGCTCGCCGACCGCGGCCTGGTGGACGCCGTCCGCTCGCTCGCGCTGGAGAGCCGCCTCCAGGTCCAGGTGACCGCCAACCTTCCGGCCCGCCCGGAGCCGGCCGTGGAGTCGGCCGCCTACTTCGCCGTGTGCGAGCTGCTGGCCAACGCGACCAAGCACTCCGGGGCGCGCCGGGTGCTCGTCGACATCCAGTACCGGGCCAACGCGCTGGCGGTGAGCGTGACCGACGACGGCCACGGCGGCGCGGGCCTGGAGTCCGGCACCGGCCTCCAGGGGGTCCAGCGGCGGCTGGCCGCCTTCGACGGGACCCTCGGCATCAGCAGCCCGGTCGGCGGCCCCACCACCGTCAGCCTCCAGATCCCCTGCGCGCTGACGGTCATGCCCTGAACCATCCCCTTCCCCCCATGCCGGGCCCAGGTCGCACGACGACCTGGGCCCGGCGCATGTGGCGGGGGCTGCCGTCCGCCGTTTCCAGTGGCCTGAACGCATGGCCCGCCCCGTACGGAACCCGGCGTTCCCTCACCAGGAACTTGCCAAGCCCCAGGGCGTGTTATTACCTGAGACACGACCGCCGGGGGGTGTCGCTCCTGACACGTCCCGCACTTCCTCCGCACCGCCTCGCCAGGCCCGTACGCGGCGGCCGCACCACAGCCGTACGAGCACCCCGCTACCTGTTCCGAAGGCGTGTCCGTCCGACCGAACCGGTGTCACCCATGACCATGAGCACCCCCGCAGTCCGCCCCGCCACCCACGACGACCTCCCCCGGGCCCTGCGCACGCTCCAGCGGGCCTTCTCGGACTACCCCTTCACCCGCCACACCATCGCGGCCGACGACCACCTCGACCGGCTGCACCGCTTCAACGAGCTGTTCGTCACCCGTATCGGCCTGGAGCACGGCCGGGTGTGGGTGGCCGACGGCGGTGCCGCGGTGGCCGTGTGGACCACGCCGGAGACCGCCGAAGCGGGCAGCGTGTTCGCCGAGCTGGGACCGCTGTTCGCGGAGATCGCCGGGGACCGGGCCGAGATCTCCGCGCAGACCGAGGCCGCGCTGGGCCCGCACCGGCCCACCGGGCCTGTGTGGTTCCTCGGCTCGGTCGGCGTGGACCCGGACCGGCAGGGCCGGGGGCTGGGCGGCGCGGTGATCCGCCCCGGACTGGAGGCCGCCGACGCGGCGGGCGTGCCCGCCTTCCTGGAGACCTCCGACGAGCGCAACGTGCGCTTCTACGAACACCTCGGCTTCGAGGTGACGGCCGAGTGCGTCCTGCCCGGCGGCGGCCCGCGCACCTGGTCCATGTCCCGCAAGCCCGGTCCCTGACAAGGCGGTTCGGCGACGGCGACCGACTGACGGCGTGCGCCCGGCCTCCGTACGCGGGGACGGTCCGTGCTCCCTGGCAGAACCGAGTACCGCCTTTACGGGACACGTTGGAATGTCCACGCCGCCAAAAGCGTTCAAGGGGCATCCACTTGCACCGACCGGAGGCCGCACGTATGCCGCAGACGACGGACCAGCTCGCCGGGGAACCGGCGTCCACCGCCGCGCACCCGCTGCCCGCACCCACCGAGCCACCCCACGACGCGTCACAAGGGGACCGGCGGAGCGCGGGCGGCGCCGTCGTCCCCGTCCTCGCCTTCGCCGGCATCGTCGTCGCCGTCATGCAGACGATGCTGGTTCCCGTCATCAAGGACCTGCCGGTCCTCCTGGCCACCGCGCCGAGCAACGCCACCTGGGTGATGACCACCACCCTGCTCACCGGCGCCGTGGCCACTCCGATCATGGGCCGTCTCGGCGACCTCTACGGCAAGCGGCGGATGCTGCTGGCCAGCCTGGCCTTCATGGTCGTCGGCTCGCTGATCTGCGGCTTCACGGTTGACATGGCCACGATGCTGATAGGTCGGGCGCTCCAGGGCTTCGCCATGGGGGCCATCCCCCTCGGCATCGGCATCATGCGCGACCAGCTGCCGCGCGAACGCCTCGGCTCCGCCATGGCGCTGATGAGCTCCTCCATCGGCGTCGGCGGCGGCCTCGCGCTGCCCGCCGCCTCCCTGGTCGCCCAGCAGACCGACTGGCACGCGCTGTTCTTCGGCGCCGCGGGCCTGGGCGTCCTGGCCATGCTGCTCAGCGTCGTCTGCGTCCCCGAGTCGTCCGTACGGGCCACCGGCCGCTTCGACGTGCTCGGCGCCATCGGGCTGACCGGCGGACTCGTCTGCCTGCTGCTGCCGATCACCAAGGGCAGCGACTGGGGCTGGGGTTCGCCCACCACCCTCGGGCTGTTCGGCGGCGCGGTCGCCCTGCTGCTCCTGTGGGGCGTCTACGAACTGCGCGTCACCGCCCCGCTGGTGGACCTGCGCACCACCGCGCGCCGCGAGGTGCTGCTCACCAACCTCGCGTCCATCATGGTCGGCGTCGCCTTCTACGCGATCTCCCTCGTCCTGCCGCAGCTCCTCCAGCTCCCGAAGTCCACCGGCTACGGCCTGGGCCAGACGATGGTCGTCGCGGGCCTGTGCGTGGCACCGCTCGGCCTGACGATGATGCTCACCGCGCCCGTGTACGCGCGCATCTCGGCCCGGCGCGGCCCCAAGGCCACCCTCATGCTAGGCATGCTCGTCATCGCCATCGGCTACGGCGCGGGCCTGGGCCTGATGAGCGCCCCCTGGCAGACCGTGATCATCTCGGTCGTGGTCGGCGCGGGCATCGGTCTGGCCTACTCCTCGCTGCCCGCCCTGATCGTCGGCGCCGTCGACCCGTCCGAGACCAGCGCCGCCAACGGCCTGAACACCCTGATGCGCTCCATCGGCACCTCGGTGTCGAGCGCGGTCATCGGCATGGTCCTGGCCCATCTGTCCGCCCCGGCGGGCGCCGTGACGGTAGCGACCATGGCCGGCTTCCGCGTCTCGTTCGCCATCGCCACCGGCGCCGTGGCCATCGGCCTCGTCCTGGCGGCGTTCCTTCCGTCCCAGCCGAAGCCGGGTACGCCGCGGCTGCTGGCCCGCAGCGAGGCGGAAACCGGAGCGTTCGAACGGGTCACCCGGGACGCGGACCCCGCGGGCACCACCGACGCCACCACGCCGATGCTCCCGCCGGCCGCTCTCCGCGGCACCGTACGGGACCCGCACGGACGCCCGCTGCCGGACGCCGTCGTCACTCTCCAGGGACCGGACGGCGCACCCGCCGCCCACACCGTCACCGGACCGGACGGCTCCTTCGCCGTCACCGGTCTCGCGCCCGGCGCCTACACCCTGACCGCCGCCGGCTACCCGCCGCACGCCGACCGGGTCACGCTCGCCCCCGGTGACCGGGAACGCCGCCTCGACTTCGACCTCACCCAGGAGGCCGCCGCCACAAGGCCGCGGACGTAAGCCCGTCGAGCCGGCCTCAGGCAGGGCAGAGCTGCCGCTCGCGCTCGGGCCGGCGGGCCTGCGGCACGCTCACCGCACGGGCGGGCGGCGCGCTGACCGGACGGGCCGGCGGCGCGCCCACCGGCCCCGTGTACGGGGCGTCGGACAACTCGACCGGCACACTGCGCGAACTGGGCGCCGCACCGTGTGCCTCCGCCCGGATGCGCTGTTTCATCGTCGGCGGCAGAATCCGCCCGTACCGCATACGGGGCAGCGCGAAGGCCGGTACGTCCTCGGCCCCACGGCCCCGTGCACCCACCGGCTCCCCGGTATCGGTCTCGACCGGCAGGGCGGCCCGGCCGTCCCCGGTCTCGGCGGGAACCGGCGCCGGGGCGGCGACCGGAGCGGTGGTGGCGGCAGTGGCGGTGCCAGTGCCGGTGGCGGGCGTACGGAAGCCCAGCGCGGCAAGCACCTTGACGATGACGACGACGAAAGCGGCCCAGAGTCTCGTGACCTTGGTGGCGGCCATGATCCCTCTCTTCTCTGCTCGGTCCTGCGGTCATTCCCCGGCCCTCGGGCGGCACCGCGGGGAGGCGGTGTTCCAGCGCCGTACAGACGCTTGTCCCGATGACCGATTTGCGTACTTTCCTCATGATGTGTAGGCGGCCCGAGAACACGAGGACCCTCGCCCGCGATTCGCCGTTCTTCGGATGAACACCACTCGGTCGGCGGAGTGGGGCCGGACTTCCCGAGGCCGCGTCCGCACCGCTTCCGCTCCCGTACCGCCCCACCGCGCACCCCCCGTTGCCCCCGCGGCGGCCAAGACGCCGCACAGCCGTCACCCCCGGTTCACCGGGGGCTGGTGGGCTTCAGCGCGTCGGCACACGGCCGGCGAGCGAAGAGGAGTACTCATGCGAAGACTGCGCCTGTCCCGTCGCAGCGTCATCACCGGTGCCGCCGTGGCGCTCGCCGCCGCCGCGGCCGTGCCCGCGGGGGCCGCCGCCTTCGGGTCCGAGCACCAGGCGGAGCGGGCGATCCGGGGCGGGTCGGCGAAGAACGTCATTCTGCTGATCGGTGACGGGATGGGGGACAGCGAGATCACCCTGGCCCGGGACTACACCGTGGGGGCCGCCGGACGGCTGAACATGGACAAGTTCCCGCTGACCGGCGCCTACACGACGTACGCCGTGGACAAGAACAAGAAGCCGGACTACGTCACGGACTCCGCGGCCAGCGGCAGCGGCTGGGCCACCGGCCACAAGACCGTCAACGGGCGGATATCCAAGACGCCGGACACCGACAAGGCGCTGCCGACGATCCTTGAGCTGGCGCAGAAGAACGGTTACGCCACCGGGTCCGTCACCACCGCCGAGCTGACCGACGCCACCCCGGCCGTGCTCGCCTCGCACGCCACCGACCGCAGCTGCCAGGGCCCCGCCGACATGGCCAAGTGCCCCACCGACAAGATCAGCAAGGGCGGCCCCGGCTCGATCGCCGAGCAGAGCGTGAACCACAAGGTGGACGTGCTCCTCGGCGGCGGCAGGCAGCGCTTCGACCAGAAGATCACCGAGGGCCCGTACAAGGGTCTGACGGTGGCCGAGCAGGCGCGCAAGCTGGGCTACCAGGTCGTCACGGACCGGGACGGCCTCCAGCGCGTCAAGAGCGTCGCGGGCGGCAAGCCGGTGCTCGGGCTGTTCGCTCCGGGCAACGTGCCCGTGGAGTGGACCGGCAAGCCCGCCGCCGTCGGCGGCACCGACCCGCAGCGCTGCACCACCAGCAACCCGAACCGGCCCAAGGGCACACCCGCGCTGGACGAGCAGGCCGCCAAGGCCATCCAGCTGCTGGAGAAGAAGCAGCAGTCGCAGCGCGGCCACGGCCGGGACAAGGGCTTCTTCCTCCAGGTCGAGGGTGCCTCGATCGACAAGCAGGACCACGCGGCCGACCCCTGCGGGCAGATCGGCGAGACCGCCGCATTCGACCGCGCGGTGAAGGTGGCGCGGGACTACGCCGCCAAGCACCCGGACACGCTCGTCGTCACCACCGCGGACCACGGCCACTCCAGCCAGATCGTGCCGCTGGAGGCCAACCCGCCCGGCCTCTCCTCGACGCTCGTCACGGACGAGGGCGGCAAGCTGAAGGTCAACTACTCGACCAACACGCCGGGCCAGTCGCAGGAGCACACCGGTACGCAGGTACGGATCGCCGCGCAGGGCCCGCAGGCGTACCGCGTGCTCGGTGTCACCGACCAGACGCAGCTGTTCACCACGATCCGCACCGCGCTGCGGCTGCGGTGAGGGGGCGGGCGGCGAGCCTGACCACCACCTGAACCCGAGGGGGGCTTTCGGGGGAACGGGGGACGGGGGGTGCGGAGGGCCGGGGCCGATGCCCCGGCCCTCCGCATGTGTGCGTCCGCGCGGTGGGCCGTGTCCCGCGAGAATCTACAAGGCTGTAGATTTTGCTTGCGCATTACTCGATGGCGAGCGGTGCGCGGCACCCCGCGGGAACGACAAGGAGATCCACATGGCTCTGTGGGACCGGATCAAGGATTCCGCCCAGACGATGCAGAACCAGCTCGTCGCCAAGAAGAACGAACTGAAGAGCGGCGCCTTCCGGGACGCGAGCATGGCGATGTGCGCGCTCGTCGCCGCCGCCGACGGACACGTCGACCCCTCCGAGCGGCAGCGGGTGGCCCAGCTCATCGCCACCAACGAGGTGCTGCAGAACTTCTCCGCCGATGACCTGCGCCGCCGCTTCGACGACTACCTGGACAAGCTGACCGCCGACTTCGACTTCGGCAAGGTCGGCCTCATGCAGGAGATCGGCAAGGTGAAGAAGAAGCCGGTCGAGGCGCGTGCCGTCATCCAGATCGGCATCGTCATCGGCGGCGCCGACGGTGACTTCGACAAGACCGAGCAGGCCGTGGTGCGCGAGGTCTGCTACGCGCTGGACATTCCGCCGGCCGAGTTCGACCTCTGAGCCGAGCCCGGTCCGGGCACCAGACCCGGGTACGAGGCCCGGGTACGAGGCTCCGGCATACGGCGGCGGGCCCCCGGCCCACACCCCCCGGGGCCCCCCTTGTACCCGGTCCCGCCCGTAGGGGCGGCTCCGGCCCGGCGGGGGGCGCTGCCGCGCCGTGCCGGTACAGCTCGCCGAAGACCATGGCGGTCTCGGTCGAGGCGTCCTCGGTGAGGTCGTAGCGGGCCAGCTCGGTGCCGTCGGCCTGGTTGACGACGCGGATGAACGCGTTGCGGACCTGGCCGAAGCTCTGGCCGCGGTTCTGCGCGTCGTGGATGGAGACCGGGAAGACGATCTTGGCGACCTCGGCGGGCACGCCCGCCAGGTTCACGTTGATCGACTCGTCGTCGCCCTCGCCCTCACCGGTGAGGTTGTCGCCGGTGTGCTGCACCGAGCCGTCCGGGCTGGTGAGGTTGTTGTAGAAGACGAAGTGCCGGTCCGAGACGACCTTGCCCGACTCGTTGCACAGCAGGGCGCTGGCGTCGAGGTCGTAGTCGGTGCCGGTGGTGGTCCGCACGTCCCAGCCGAGGCCCACCGTCACGGCGGTCAGGCCGGGCGCCTCCTTCGACAGCGAGACGTTGCCGCCCTTGGCCAGCGAGACTCCCATGGATGTTCCTCCCGGGTCGGGGTGTGTGGCCTCCTTGTGCGGCGGGCCACAATCTCTACAGTGCTGTAGAGGATGACGAACGAAGGGCGGGACACGTTCCCGGCCTGCTCAGTAGGATTCGGCGACGCCCCGCCGCCGCGGGGCGTCCGGCACGGAACGGGAGGCTACGGCATGAACGGGGACCCCTTCGGCGGCCATCCGGGCGGGCGCGACCGCGCGCGCCGCCGGGGCCAGGGCGAGCTGGAGGCACAGGTACTGGCCGCCCTGCACCACTCCCCCGGGCCCGCCACCGCCGCCTGGGTACAGGACCACCTCGGCGGCGACCTCGCGTACACGACGGTGATGACGATCCTCTCCCGCCTGCACGCCAAGAAGGCTGTCACCCGCGAACGCGTCGGCCGGTCCTATGTGTGGACCCCGGCCGCCGACGAGGCGGGGCTCGCCGCGCTGCGGATGCGCCGCGTACTGGACAGCGAGACCGACCGGGACGCCGTACTGGCCAGCTTCGTGTCCGCCCTGTCCGCCCAGGACGAGCAGCTGCTGCGCACTCTGCTGGAGCGCGCCACCGGTGGCCCCGGAGCGGCCGAGAGCTCCGGAGACTGACTGACCCATGGGCGTCTTCGTCTTCCTCCCGCTCGTGCTGCCGCTGACCGCCCTGCCGATCGCCCGCCTCGCCGGCCAGCACCTGCACCCGCGCAGCACCACCCGCCTGCTGACCGCGCTGGCCGTGGTCCTCGGTGTGTGCAGCACGCTGTGCCTGGCGCTGCTGATGGTGGTGGGCACCGCCCAGCTGCCGGGCAACCCGCTGCCGGACGGCTGGTCCGATCCGGAGGTGCGCGCCGCGGTGCCGCTCGCGGAGGTCGCGGGCAGCGCCGCGATCGCGGCGCTCGCCGCCGTCCTCGCCGCCTGCGGCACCGAGCTGCGCCGCCACTACCGCGTCCGCTCCCGTACGCACCAGGCGCTGGACGGGCTGCCGTCCGGTACGGAACTGGCGGTGCTGCCCGACGACAGCCCGTACGCCTACGCCGTACCCGGCCTGCCCGCCCGCCCCGGCAGGCCCGCGCGCCCCGGCCGGATCGCGGTCTCCCGCGGCATGCTGCACAGCCTGGACAGCGACGAGCGCCGGGCGCTGCTCGCCCATGAACGCGCCCACCTGGCGGAACGCCACCACCGCTACCAGCTCGCCGTACGGCTGGCCGGCTGCGCCAACCCGCTCCTGCTGCCGCTGCGTACGGCGGTCGCCTTCAGCGCCGAGCGCTGGGCCGACGAGGAGGCGGCGCGGACCGTCGGCGACCGGCGGCTGACCGCCCGGGCCGTGGGCAAGGCCGCACTGGTCTCCCGGCCCGCGCCCAGCCCCCTGCTGGCAGGCTTCGCCGCCCCGGAGCCGGGCCCCGTACCGCGCCGGGTGGCGGCCCTCCTCGGCCCGGCCCCCACGGCCCGCAGCTGGCCCCCCGCCCTCACCCCCGCCGGCCTGGCCGCCCTGGTGGCCGCCGCAGGCACCGCCGCCTCGGCCCTCTCCTCCCTCAACGCGGCGGTGGCCCTCTTCCTCGTCCTCAAGGCGGCCACCCCGCTCTGAGTACGCACACGTCGGGACACGGGGCGATCCCGAGGTGCGAGCAGCGCACCTGCGTACGGCCCCGGCCGGAAGGAAGATGACGGCCCGCCAGGCGGCCCGGCGGCGGCCCCGGCCGTCTTCCCCGCTCCGCACCCCCGCGCGTGCCGCCCCGGACACCTCCCCTACGATGTGATCCGCCCCACACCATCATACTTCTACAGTGCTGTAGAAGTTGGCTGTAGAGTGCGCCAGAACGTGCGCAACCGGCCCGGCGGGAGGGGGAGATGACGACGAGGTGCGGGCCCCCGCGGCAGGGCGGGCCTCCCCCCGAGGCGGAGGTGCGATGGGTTTACCAGCCGGTGGAGCTGCAACATCCCGGCGGCGGATGGGAATTGGGCCGCATCAGCGCCTGGTGGCGGGACGGGGCAGGCGAACTGTGGTGCAGGTTGCGTACGATGCGCGGCAGCAGCGGCAGTTGCCCGCAGTGGTTTCCGTACGACCCCGACCGCATGCTCGTCCTGCCGAGCGCGGGCATCTGACGCACCAGAAGGACCAATAGGCGTGCAAGACAGGAACCGGCCCCGGCGGGGCGCGACCTCCGGCCAGAACGGCACCTCCGGCCCCACCGGCCGCACCGGCCCCGCCGCGGACACCCGCGGCCCCGAGGTGCCGGGTCCCCGCTCCCGCCGTGCCGACCGCTCCGGCCCGGGCCCCGGCCGCTCGCGCCGCGCCGCGGGCTCCGGCTCCGGCCGCGGCCGCCGCCCCGGCAAGGCCCGGATGACCCGGCGCGGCCGCATCCTCGCCTGGACCGGCGGCATCCTCGGCCTGCTGCTGCTGATCACGGCCGGCGTCGGCGGCTGGATCTACTTCAAGCTGGACGGCAACATCCACGGCGCGGACGTCGGCAGCCGCCTCGGCGGCGACCGCCCCGCCAACCTCAGCCCCGGCTCCAAGAACATCCTCGTCGTCGGCTCGGACAGCCGCGCGGGCGCCAACGCCAAGTACGGCAAGAACCTGGACACCATGCAGTCGGACACGCTGATGGTGCTGCACATCGCCGCCAACCGCGAGTGGGCCACCGCGGTCTCCTTCCCGCGCGACTCCTGGGTGTCCATCCCGTCCTGCGACAGCGGCAACGGCCGCAAGTCCAAGCCCCACCACTTCAAGATCAACGAAGCGTTCACCATCGGCGGCGAGAGCGGCGACGTGGGCAACGCGGCGGCCTGCACGATCAAGACGGTCGAGAAGAACACCGGGCTGCGCATCGACCACTTCGTCTCGGTCGACTTCCAGGGCTTCAAGGGCATGGTCAACGCCCTGGGCGGCATAAAGGTGTGCCCGAAGACCGCGATCCACGACAAGAAGGCGCACCTCGACATGGAGGCGGGCTGCCAGGAGGTCAGCGACGAGAAGGCGCTCGGCTACGTCCGTACCCGCTACAGCGTCGGCGACGGCTCCGACCTCGGCCGCATCGGCCGCCAGCAGGAGTTCATGAAGGCGCTCGGCGAGAAGGCGCAGTCCAAGCTGACCAGCCCCGGCGCGCTGTACGACTTCCTCGACTCGGCCACCAAGTCGATCACCACGGACAATGAGCTGGCGGGCGTCAAGCCGCTGTCCGAGCTGGCCTCCACGGTCAAGGACATCCCCAGCAACCGGCTCACGTTCCTGACCGTGCCGAACTACTCGCGCGAGGCGGACGTGCCCACCGACAAGGCCAATGTGGTGTGGCAGTACCCGCAGGCCGGTGACCTCTTCAGCGACCTGGCGCACGACCGGGAAGTCGACAAGGACAAGCTGGCCGCCGAGGCCAAGAAGCTGGTCACGGCGCGCTCGGTGAAGGTACGGGTCCTCAACGGCACCGGCACGCCCGGCTACGCGGCCGGCGCGGCGGCGGACCTGCGCAAGATGGGCTTCTCGGTGGTCTCCACCGGCAACGCGGCCCCCGGCGCCAAGGAGACCGCCATCACCTACCCCGCGTCGATGGAGGCGCAGGCGAAGGTGCTCTCCGCCCGGCTGGCGGGAGTGAAGACGGAGAAGGCGTCGGACGCTTCGGCCGCGGGGACGGATGTGGTGACGCTGACGGTCGGCGAGGGGTTCACCACGACGGGCTGAGGTCCGGGCACGTGGCGATGGGCTGAGCCCCCGCACACGCGATACGGCGGAGCGCCGGGCAGGCTGATCGCTCAGCTTGCCCGGCGCTCCGCCGTCGGCGTCACACAGGGCGTCAGCCCTGCTCCTCCAGATCGCCCTCGGTCTCCAGGAACGCCTCCCGGAGCGCGGCCAGGGTCTCCTTGTCCGGCTCGGCCCACATGCCGCGCGACTCCGCCTCCAGGAGGCGTTCGGCGATGCCGTGCAGGGCCCAGGGGTTGGCCTCCTGGAGGAAGGCGCGGTTCTCCGGGTCGAGGACGTACGTCTGCGCCAGCTTGTCGTACATCCAGTCGGCGACGACGCCGGTCGTGGCGTCGTACCCGAAGAGGTAGTCGACCGTCGCGGCGAGTTCGAAGGCGCCCTTGTAGCCGTGGCGGCGCATCGCCTCGATCCAGCGCGGGTTGACCACGCGGGCGCGGAAGACGCGGGAGGTCTCCTCGACCAGCGTGCGGGTACGGACCGTCTCGGGCCGCGTCGAGTCGCCGATGTACGCCTCGGGCGCGGTGCCCTTGAGGGCGCGGACGGTCGCGACCATGCCGCCGTGGTACTGGAAGTAGTCGTCCGAGTCGGCGATGTCGTGCTCGCGGGTGTCGGTGTTCTTCGCCGCCACCGCGATGCGCTTGTACGCGGTCTCCATCTCCTCGCGCGCCGGGCAGCCCTCCAGGCCGCGCCCGTACGCGTAACCTCCCCACACCGTGTAGACCTCGGCGAGGTCCGCGTCGGTGCGCCAGTCGCGGGAGTCGATGAGCTGGAGCAGGCCCGCGCCGTACGTGCCGGGCCGGGAGCCGAAGATCCGGGTGGTGGCCCGGCGCTCGTCGCCGTGCGCAGCCAGGTCGGCCTGGGCGTGGGCGCGGACGTAGTTGGCGTCGGCGGGCTCCTCCAGGGAGGCGGCGAGCCGTACGGCGTCGTCCAGCAGGCCGATGACGTGCGGGAACGCGTCGCGGAAGAAGCCGGAGATACGCAGCGTCACATCGATGCGCGGGCGCCCGAGTTCGTCCGCCGGGATCGGCTCCAGGCCGGTCACGCGGCGCGAGGCGTCGTCCCAGACGGGCCGGATGCCGAGCAGGGCGAGGGCTTCGGCGACGTCGTCACCGGACGTCCGCATGGCGCTCGTGCCCCACAGGGACAGGCCCACCGAGGTCGGCCAGTCGCCGTGGTCGGTGCGGTAGCGCTCCAGGAGGCTGTCGGCGAGGGCCTGGCCGGTCTCCCAGGCGAGCTTGCTGGGCACCGCCTTGGGGTCCACGGAGTAGAAGTTGCGGCCGGTCGGCAGCACGTTGACCAGGCCGCGCAGCGGCGATCCGGACGGGCCGGCCGGGACGAAGCCGCCGGCCAGCGCGTGTACCGCGTGGTCGATCTCGTCGGTGGTGGCGGCCAGGCGCGGCACGACCTCGCGCGCGGCGAAGGCGAGGATCGCCGCCACCGGCTCGCGCTGCGCCTCGGGCAGCTCGGCGGTGACCCGCTCGACGGCCGCGAGGTCCCAGCCCGCGTCGTCCATGGCCTGCACCAGGCCGCGGGCGCGCTCCTCGACCTCGTCGGCGGTCGTACGGGTCGCGGCCGACTCGTCCAGGCCCAGCGCCTCGCGGAGGCCCGGCAGCGAGGACGTACCGCCCCAGATCTGCCGGGCGCGCAGGATGGCGAGGACGAGGTTGACGCGCGCCTCACCCGCGGGCGCGCTGCCGAGGACATGCAGGCCGTCGCGGATCTGCGCGTCCTTGACCTCGCACAGCCAGCCGTCGACGTGCAGCAGGAAGTCGTCGAAGCCCTCGTCGTCCGGGCGCTCCTCCAGACCGAGGTCGTGGTGCAGCTTCGCGGCCTGGATCAGCGTCCAGATCTGGGCGCGGATCGCGGGCAGCTTCGCCGGGTCCATGGCGGAGATCGCCGCGTACTCGTCGAGCAGCTGCTCCAGGCGCGCGATGTCGCCGTACGACTCGGCGCGGGCCATCGGCGGTACGAGGTGGTCGACCAGCGTGGCGTGCACCCGGCGCTTGGCCTGGGTGCCCTCGCCCGGGTCGTTGACCAGGAACGGGTAGATCAGCGGCAGGTCGCCGAGGGCCGCGTCCGGGCCGCAGGCGGCGGACAGGCCGGCGTTCTTGCCGGGCAGCCACTCCAGGTTGCCGTGCTTGCCCAGGTGGACCATGGCGTCCGCGCCGAAACCGCCGTCCTCCCGGGAGGCGGCGATCCAGCGGTAGGCGGCCAGGTAGTGGTGCGACGGCGGCAGATCCGGGTCGTGGTAGATCGCGATCGGGTTCTCGCCGAAACCGCGCGGCGGCTGGATGAGGATGAGCAGATTGCCGCGGCGCAGGGCGGCCAGCACGATGTCGCCGTCCGGATTCCGGCTGCGGTCCACGAACATCTCGCCGGGCGGCGGGCCCCAGTGCTCCTCGACCTGCTCGCGCAGCTCCTGCGGCAGCGTGCCGTACCAGCGCTTGTAGTCGGCGGCCGGGATACGGACCGGGTTGCGGGCGAGCTGCTCCTCGGTCAGCCACTCCTGGTCGTGGCCGCCCGCCTCGATCAGCGCGTAGATCAGCTCGTCGCCGTCGCCGGACTCCAGGCCGGGCACGGGCTCGTCCCCGTAGTCGTAGCCCTCCTCGCGGAGGCGGCGCAGCAGCGCCACCGCGCTCGCCGGGGTGTCCAGACCGACCGCGTTGCCGATGCGGGAGTGCTTGGTCGGGTACGCGGACAGCACCAGCGCCAGGCGCTTGTCGGCGGGGGCGATGTGGCGCAGCCGGGCGTGGCGGACGGCGATGCCGGCGACCCGGGCGGCGCGCTCGGGGTCGGCGACGTACACCGGCAGGCCGTCCTCGTCGGTCTCCTTGAAGGAGAACGGAACGGTAATCAGTCGGCCGTCGAACTCCGGCACCGCGATCTGGCTGGCGGCGTCCAGCGGGGACAGGCCCTCGTCGTTCTCCTCCCAGGCGCTGCGCGGCCCGGTCAGGCACAGGGCCTGGAGGATCGGCACGTCCAGCGCGGCCAGCGCGCCCGCGTCCCACGCCTCGTCGTCGCCGCCGGCCGACGCCTCGGCGGGCTTGGTGCCGCCCGCCGCCAGCACGGTCGTCACGATCGCGTCGGCGGCCCGCAGCTCCTCGATCAGCTCCGGCTCGGGCGCCCGCAGCGAGGCCACGAACAGCGGCATCGGCCGCCCGCCGGCCTCCTCGATCCGCTCGCACAGCGATTCCACGAAGGCGGTGTTGCCGCTCATGTGGTGGGCGCGGTAGTAGAGCACGGCGACCAGCGGGCCGGTCGCGGCGCCCGTGTCGTCCGTACGGGCCACGACCTCGCCGCCGGTACGCGCCTCGGCCGCCAGGTGCTTGGAGCGCTCCAGGTGGCCCCAGGAGGGCGCGGCGGCCGGCGGCTCGAAGCCGTGGCCGGTCAGCAGCACGGTGTCGGACAGGAAGCGGGCGAGCTGGTCCAGGTTGGCGGGGCCGCCGTGCGCCAGGTAGGCGTGGGCCTCGGCCGCGATGCCGATGGGGACGGTGGACGCCTCCATGAGCTGCGCGTCCGGGGCCTGTTCGCCGGTGAGCACCACGACGGGGCGGGTCTGGTCGGCGGCGAGGAGCTGGTCCAGGCCCTCCTGCCAGGCCCGCAGGCCGCCCAGGAGCCGGACGACGACCAGGTCGGCGCCCTCCAGCAGGCCGGGCAGCTCCGCCAGGTCGAGGCGGGCGGGGTTGGCGAGCCGGTACGGCACGGGGCCGGCGGCCGCGCGTGCGCTGAGCAGGTCGGTGTCGGACGTCGACAGCAGCAGGATCATGGCGGCGTCTGGCCTTCCTCGGGGTCCGCGCCCCGGGCGGTGTTCACGGACGGCGGGAGTTCCTGGCTCGCCCGGCGGTGGCCGGGCTCACAGTGGCGGGACCGCGCCGGATTTCCACCGGGCTTCCTCCCTTGGCGCCGTCGCTGGCGTCCGGTGAGCCAGCTGACCCACCGACCTGCATAGTAAGGGCTGCCGCCGGCGGCCGGGCGGGGGACCGCCCGAGCCATCGTCGGTATGCTCGCCGCCATGCCGCCCACCCCCGCGATCCCCCCGCATCGGGACGAATCCCTCGTACGGGATGGCGGTGACGCCTGCGCCGGCGGTGTCCGCGAGGCCCGCGTACAGGGCCGTGGCGACGCCGTCGTACGGGACCGTGGCGACGCCTGCCCCGGGGCGCTGCGGCTGCACCAGGCCGCCGACGGACACCTGGCCCGACTCCGCCTGCCCGCAGGGCGTCTGACGTCCCATCAGGCGATTGCCCTGGCCGACGCGGCGGACCGCCTCGGCGACGGCCACCTCTCCCTCACCTCCCGCGGCAACGCGGAGCTGCGCGGCCTCGGCGACGACAGCGCCGCGCCCCTCGCCGGCCTCCTGCGCACCGCCGGCCTCCTCCCCTCCGACCAGCACGAACGCGTCCGCAACATCGTCGCCTCCCCGCTCGCCGGACTGGACGGACAGGGCGCCGACAGCGGCGCCGCCGTCCAGGACTGGGCCCGCGAACTGGACCGCCTCCTGTGCGCGAGCCCGACGGCCCCCGCCCTCTCCGGACGCTTCCTCTTCGCGCTGGACGACGGCCGCGGGGACGTGGCCGCGCTCGGTGCCGATGTGACGTTGATCGCAGAAGCGGGCGGTACGGCGCTGCTGCGCGTCGGGGACGACACGGAGGCGCTGCGGCTGCCCGGCCACGACGCGCCGCGCACGGCCCTGGCCGCCGCGGAAGCGTTCCTCACCGTCGCCCGGGAAGCCGGCAACGGCTCCTGGCGCGTACGCGAACTCCCGCCGGGCTACGAGGCGGCGACGGTCCGCGTACACCTGCGTACGCACCTTGCGGAGCCCTACGCGACCGCCACGCCCCCGGCCCCCGCCCAGCCGTCCCCGCCCCGGCCGGGCCAGGTCACCGCCCCCGACGGCACCCGGGCCCTCTCCCTCCTCGCCCCCCTCGGCCGCCTCACCAGCGCCCACCTGCGGGTACTGGCCGCCATCGCCGCCCAGGACGGGGCCGGGGAACTCCGTATGACACCCTGGCGCGGCGTGGTGCTGCCCGGCCTGTCCCCGGAGACGGCCGGTCCCAGACTGCGCGAACTGGCGGCGACCGGCCTGGTCACCGATCCCGCCTCCCCCTGGTACGGACTCGGCGCCTGCACCGGCCGCCCCGGCTGCGCCAAGTCCCTCGCCGACGTACGGGTGGACGCGGTGGCCACCCTGCGGGCGGGGGGCGGCACCGAGCCGCTGCCCGTCCACTGGTCGGGCTGCGCGCGCCGCTGCGGCCACCCGCACGGCGCGTGGGTCGATGTCGTGGCCACCGGCGATGCCTACGAGGTGTCCGTACGGGGCACCCGCGACGGGGCGGCCGCCGCGACCACCGTCCCCACGACCGAACCCGGCCGCCTCGCCGACGCCGTCGCGTCGGCCCGCGCGGCCACCCGCACGACCCCCACCACGACATGACCGAGGGCAACGAAACACAGTGAGCGAGTTCGACTACGAGAAGGACGGGGCGGAGATCTACCGCCGGTCCTTCGCCACCATCCGCGCCGAGGCGGACCTCGCGCAGCTGCCCGAGGACGTCAGCCGGGTCGCCGTCCGGATGATCCACGCCTGCGGCATGACCGACCTCGTACGCGACCTGGCGTACTCCCCGCAGGTCGTGGCCCGCGCGAGCGAGGCCCTGCGGGGCGGCGCGCCGATCCTCTGCGACGCCAACATGGTCGCCAGCGGCGTCACCCGCAAGCGGCTGCCCGCGGACAACGAGGTGATCTGCACCCTCGCCGACCCGTCCGTACCGGACCTGGCGAAGCGCATGGGCACCACCCGCAGCGCCGCCGCCCTCGAACTGTGGCGGGACCGCCTGGACGGCGCGGTCGTCGCCGTCGGCAACGCGCCCACCGCCCTGTTCCGCCTCCTGGAGATGATCGAGGAGGGCGCACCCCGCCCGGCCGCCGTCCTCGGCATACCGGTCGGCTTCATCGGCGCCGCCGAGTCCAAGGACGCGCTGGTCGAGCACCCGTCCGGCCTGGAACACCTGGTGGTACGCGGGCGGCGCGGCGGCAGCGCGATGGCCGCGGCGGCGATCAACGCGATAGCGAGCGTGGAAGAGTGACCGAGCAGCACACCACCCCCGGCCGCACGGCCGAGCAGTCCGGGGCCGCCCCGGGACGTCTGTACGGAGTCGGCCTCGGCCCCGGCGACCCGAACCTGATGACCCTGCGCGCCGTCGAGGTCATCGCCGCCGCCGACGTGATCGCGTACCACAGCGCCCGGCACGGCCGCTCGATCGCGCGCTCCATCGCCGAGCGCCACATCCGCCCGGACCACCTCGAAGAGCCCCTGATCTACCCGGTCACCACAGAGTCCACGGACCACCCCGACGGCTACCGAGGCGCCCTCAACGACTTCTACACCGAGGCCGCCGCCCGCCTGGCGGCCCACCTCGACGCTGGCCGCACCGTCGCCGTACTCGCCGAGGGCGACCCGCTCTTCTACGGCTCGTACCAGCACATGCACCAGCGCCTGGCCGACCGCTACGAGACCGAGGTCATCCCCGGCGTCACGTCCGTCAGCGCGGCAGCAGCCCGCCTGGGCAAGCCCCTGTGCGAGGCGGACGAGGTGCTGACGATCCTCCCCGGCACCCTCCCGACCGAGGAACTGACCGCCCGCCTCGCCGCCACGGATGCCGCCGTGGTCATGAAGCTCGGCCGCACGTTCCCGTCCGTACACCAGGCCCTCACCGACTCGGGCCGCCTCCCGGAGGCGGACTACGTCGAACGCGCGACGATGCCCGGCGAACGCACCGCGCCTCTGGCTTCCGTCGACCCGTCCTCCGTCCCCTACTTCTCCGTAGCCGTCGTCCCCAGCCGCATCGCCACCCCGCCGCCCCCTCCGGCCGCCGGCTCGGTCGTGGTCGTCGGCACCGGCCCGGCCGGCCCCCTGTGGCTCACCCCCGAGTCCCGCGGCGCCCTCGCCTCCGCCACCGACCTCGTCGGCTACACCACCTACCTCGACCGCGTCCCCGTACGCCCCGGCCAGGCCCGCCACGCCTCCGACAACAAGGTCGAGTCCGAACGCGCCGAACTCGCCCTCGACCTGGCCCGCCGGGGCCGCCGGGTCGCGGTCGTCTCAGGCGGCGACCCCGGCATCTTCGCCATGGCGACAGCCGTCCTGGAAGTGGCCGCCCAAGAGCCCTACCGCTCCGTGCCCGTACGCGTCCTCCCCGGCGTCACCGCCGCGAACGCCGCAGCCGCCCGCGCGGGCGCGCCCCTCGGCCACGACTACGCGGTGATCTCCCTCTCCGACCGCCTCAAGCCGTGGGAAGTCATCGCCGACCGCCTGCGCGCTGCCGCCACCGCCGACCTGGCGATGGCCCTCTACAACCCCGGCTCCCGCACCCGCACCTGGCAGGTCGCCAAGGCCCGCGAACTCCTCCTGGAACACCGCTCCCCCGACACCCCGGTCGTCATGGCCCGCGACGTGGGCGGCCCGACCGAATCCGTACGCGTAGTCCCGCTGTCCGCCCTGGCCCCCGAGGAAGTCGACATGCGCACCATCCTGCTGATCGGCTCGTCGCAGACGGAGTCGGTACGGCGGTCCCCGGAGGACGACCGGGAGACGGTGTGGACGCCGAGGCGGTATCCGGAGAAGTGAGGACGTGAGCGGGCGGGCCCGGGTGGGTGTCCGGGCCCGCCCGCCGGTTCACCCCGTATCCGTGCCCTCGCTTTCCGAGACGGTCACCGGCACGACGAACGCCCTCAGCAGCCGAGGCTCCAGTCCTTCCGCCACCTCGGCCCGCTCCCGGGCCCGCAGGTCCTCGACGACCTGCTCATAGCGCGGATCGATCCACTCCACGCGCCACCTCCTGGCTGTCGGCACCGCACAGCAACTGTCCCGGGTTCCTGGGCATGGGACCGGGCTGCGGTGTCGGCCCGATCGGTCCGCAGCCCCCGGGGGGCGTATGTCCGCAATCAGCGGCCACCGGTACGGAGCCTTCGGCAGGCCTGAGCCACAGTTCCCCGTCGACGACGAAACCGGCCTCCGTGATGAGTGCAGTCGTGTGGTCGATGACTGCTTGCGACTGACGCTGCGGATCCGGCGGCTGCGGGTAATGGTGGACGAAACCGCCGAGCCGCCGACACAGCGCGGAGTACGGAGCCGTGTGCAGAATCAGCGCGTGCCAGCCCTCGTCGACGACACGCGACGGCGCAATGGCCGCGCCCCGATACCGAGCGGCGGTGGCGACGAATGCCAATGCCTGTACGAGGACCTGCTCAGCCGTGGCCTTGGGCATTCCCTTATTCCCGGCCGCGATGGTCTCGCTCACGGCCAGGAATTCCGATGCGGGCAGCAGTGCGCGTGCTGGGTCTTTCATGCGTGTTCCCTCCACGTGACGTCCGGCCTACCAACAGCCCACGCCGGACAGCACGGCCCGGCGCCGTTCGTCCGACTCGTCGAAGGTCGTCGCGGTGCACCCGCCCGCTTCCGCCACGCGCCGCTGCAGTCGCGAGCGCACCTCACCGTCCTGGGCCAGCCGTCCCCAGTTGTGCACCAGGCAGATCACTTTCCGCCTGTCCGCCTGAGTCCGCATGGCATGGATCAGCTCGCCGAATTGCGGTCGCCGGGCTTCGAGGGCGTGGTCACCGAGGTCGACCCACGTGCCGACCACTTCCCAGCCCCACCGGGCGGCGTAGTTCTGGCAACCGGTGAGGCGCAGGTCCAGGAGGTTGTGCGACCTCGTCGTGCTGCGGTCATAGATGAAGGCGAGCGGCGGGACCGGCCGTGCCGGACCGATCCGGATGTTCTCGTTACAAGCGCCCGCACCTTGTGACGACGATGCTTTTGTGTCCATGCACCGATTCCAGCGCGGCTGCCGCGGATGCGGCAGACGACAATCTGTGACACGGAGGTGATCATGCCCAGGTCCATCACCATCACCGGAACACGTACCACCGGCCACCACTCGGACCAGTGGTACGACACGACTTTCGCCGCCTACCTCGCCCCTTTCGCCACCCTCCGTACGCACTTCTTCGTCGGTGGTGCGAAGGGCATCGATTCCCTGGCTTTGCTGTGGCTGGCAGCCCACACTCGTTCCGCCATCACCGTGGTGATGCCGGCGACCCTCGAAGACCAACCGGAAGAGGCCCAGCAGGCTGTTGCCCGGTGCCGTAGCCGTATCACCGAAATCGTGGAGCTGAAAGCGCCCTCGCTGCATTCCGCCGCATATCACGCACGTAACCGCTGGATGGTGGACCGAAGTGAACTGACCATCGGATTCCCACAGACAATCCAGGGTGAGTCGACCCCGTCTGCAAAAACCGGGACCTGGCAAACCCTCAACTATACTGCCGTTCTAGGCAAACCCCGTCTCATCGTGCCGATCTGATGCCCCGCAGGGGCATCATGTGGCCATGAACGCGCGTGATACCGCCGTCGGCGCCCGCACACTGAAGCGTTTGCGCAAATCCCGCGGCTGGTCCCTGGCCGGCCTGTCCCGATGCCTCTGCGACATCGCCGCGCAGTTGGGCATCCCTCTCACCGCCTCGTCGGCGAACGTACAACGCTGCATCGCCCGTTGGGAGAGCGATGCCTCTCCCGTCCACCCCAGCCACCACTACCAACTCCTCCTGGCTCACCTCTACGCACGCCGCGCCGACGGCTCCCCTCAGATCGGTACCGGCAGCGACTTCTCCGAACTCCTCACCGCACTGGCCCATTACGGCGAGGGCCGAACGTCAACTCGCGGAGCTGCGCGTCCTGGTGGCACGCACCGTGACCGTCGGAGCCGGCAGCCTGCACGCTCTCGTCGGCCCGCACGCCCGAGCAACGATCGCCGCGGCTCTCGAAGATCCCGCTCGAACCGACACATCCCTCATCAACGACCTTCAGGCAGCAGTCGACGATACGAACCACCACGTAGGCTCTCTCCCTTTCGTCCGGCTCCAACTACTCCTGTCCCCCGTCCTGGAGACCTGCCGACGCCTCCTTGCGAGCGAACTTCCGCCCCCAGCACTTCGCGGCCTCCACACCGTCGCGGCTCAGGCCTTCACTCTCGCCGGCCGCATCGCCTTCGAGACGTACGACGACGCCGCGTCGTGTGCCCTGTACACCGAGGCCACCGAGGTTGCCGGCCACCTCCCCACCTGGTGCCGCGCGGTCGTGCACATGAGCCACGCCCTCGTCACGCTTTACGCCACGCCCGGCACCGACACCGCCCGCGTGCTCGTCGAGGCCGCGATCCGAGACGCGCGAACGGGAGACAACCCGGCCGTACGGAGCCGAGCCCATGCCCTGCACTCCGAGATCGCAGCCCGTTCCGGTGACCGGAGCCAAGCACTGACGGCCCTTTCCCTGGCTCGGTACGACATCGGCGACACCACCAGGGACGACCCGTTGCGTGCGCGCTTCTCCCCCGGCCACCTCCGGGGCTTCGAGGGCCTGTGCGCTCTCCACACCGGAGACGCCGCAACAGCCGAGCCGCACTTCGCCGATGCGACAGCAGCCCTGACGAACCCCCGCGACCGCCTGCAACGCTGGATCATCACCGCGGACCAGGCCCTGGCCCGCATCCGCTCGGGTAACCCGGTCGAGGGCACCGCGCTCTTGCACACCTGCGCTGATGAAGTGTCCGCCACCGGCGGCCGAGTCCCCACCCTGCGTCTCCGCAGAACTCGTCACGCGCTACGCCCTTGGCATGGCGAACGCTTCGTGACGGAACTGGACGACCACTTCCTCACCATGCGCTAGATCGGCTCGTTCACCGGCCATCTCCTGTCCCGCACACGGGAAATCTGCACCCCACCACGACCACAACCTCCGCCGCCTAGCGCCAGGCCCTGACCGACCTCATCGCCACCGACCACGGCCCGGTCGTCCCCGCCTGCCCGCCCCACGGCAACGGCAGGGCTGTTCACCGAAACGGGCCGCTCTGCGTGCCGGGCGGCCAGACTCAGGGTGGCGGGTTTTCAATGGGACCAGTAGGTGTCCTCAAGATCGGGCATGATGTCCGGCTGTCCCTTGGCATCCTTGGGAAACGTGTCACCTTCCAGCCCAGGGAGCGTATCTTCTCCGCTGGTCCCGGGGTCCCTTGCGGGTGGACCGGCTGCGTCGAGGTAGACGTTCCCCGGCGCCCCGACGGAAAACCTGAGAGAGTAACCGTCCGAAGTGAGGGCCACGAAAGACGGCTCCTTCGGATTCACGCTGGTTATTTTGTAACCTTTGCCTTTGCAGTGATCTTGTACAGAGTTCGCCAGTGCATCAACCTTGCTCCGGGCCACTTTCGTTCTCATGTACCTGGTCTTCGAAACGACGACGGTTCCGTCCGGCTTATTGGTCACCTTGTGGTTCAGCGGCTGGGTTTCCGTTGCCCCGTCCCGCCACTTGAGCGAGGGCTTGACTGCTGATGTCGCACTGTTCAGCAGCACATCCAAATGCTTTCCAACTTTATACGGATCTTGAATGTCGCCCGCTTCCCCCTTGGCTCCCGCGTCGCCGACGAAACAACCAGCGAGCAGCGCGACACTCAACACCGCCCCCGCCGCACCGCACAGCGCCCGAGTTACTTGTTTCACCGTCGCCCCTCCCGCGTGACATCCGCCCCGTGCCCAGAAACGATCTTGCCGATATTCTCCAGGGAGTCACCACCCTTTTCCTTATCGAAATAGTTTGAGTGGGAGTCACCTATAGTACCGGGGGCCACGCGGAACCGTTGACCGCCGAATCCCTCACTGGCCGGGTCCTGACCGAACCACAGCTCATGCGGATCCAGCACCACACCGACTGGCTCATATTTACTGGGCAGGTGCGTTATCGGATCATTCTCAGCCGAACCGATCCAGACATGATCAGCTCCCACGCCGAGCTGGTCTGCTTTCTGCGCACCCGTGCCCGGGCTCCCCACCAGAACGACGTCGTCCGCAGCCGATTCGTCGCTCTGTGCCGCTTGACCAACCGTAAAGGAGCCGTAACTGTGCCCAATTGCCGTTATATGCGGACGTCCCCCTTCGTGACTGGCCCGGATTCCATTCAGGAATTTGTTGAAGTCTTCACCGCCCTTCTTCCCTCGATCTTCACCCGCCACTGAGAAATCCGGAACCAGCGATGGCTCGGCCTGCGGAGCGTCGTACCCCAGCCACACAATGGAGGCCGTACTCCGTCCCGGATCCGCCTTGTGAGAAGCTTTCCAAATATCTTTGGCCCGCGTCCCGTCTCCACCGCCGATGTTCGAAAGACGGCAATTCGTGCCGGGAACGTAAGCGGATACGTTGTCCGCCGTATCCGGGTTCCCGTACGAGAGGATGGCCCGCCCCTGCCCTTCTCGTCCCAGGCCCAGCAGAAGCGGTTCCGGCTCCTTGCCCGAATCCTTGTCGAGCCGGCTCCTTATGGCTAGGTAGCCTTCGTAGGCTTGCGCTTCGGTTTCCGGGAGCGGCTTGGTGCCCGCATAGCGTTGATCAATGGCTATCAATTGGTCCAGGTACGCGCGGTTCGCGGAATCTCTGGCCTTGGCCGGGATTCCGTCGAGATTTCCGATCACATCGGGACGCAACGCGAGGTACTCAGCACGCTCCTCCGGACTCAGCTTATTCCACCAGGTACGCACCTCGGAAGGGTCCGTACCCTTCGTCGGTATGTCGTCCATACCGATGGCTTTCCCAGCCGCCTTCGATACAGCTCCGGAATCTTCCCATGATTCCAGACTGTCCACATTGAGGTCACGCCGCGCAGACAACTTCGCGAAGGCATCGCGGTATCGGACATCGATCTTCACAGTTTCGGCCAGGATCGTTGCTATGGCCGCCTCGGTTGCCCTTCTCGCCTGTTCCTGCTCGGGAACTCCCGCGTCGGGATCACCAGTGGGGATGTCAGCCTCGTCGGCGAAGTTCACTTCACCTTTTTCGCTCACTCGGAATCCGGTTCGCGCCGCCTTGTCCAACACCTCCGCCAAGTTCTTCTGCTGCTGCTGGAGCTCGGTTACGACACCGTCTATCAGTGTCTCTATGAGCACACTTTCCTGACTGGCAAAGCGATAGTTGTCACCCAGGTTCACGAACTGCGGCGTAGCCATGTCTGCCGCCATCCCGCTCCAGTCACGGTCCAGAGGCTTGATCATGCGGCCTTCGACAAGATCGTGATATCCACCCCACCTGGTGGAACTTTGCTGCCATGCCCCCTTGGCGGAATTCAACGCCCCGAAACGCAGGTCTTCCAACTGCCTCATCGTCACCATAATGAATCACCCAAAAGGATTGTCGCGCAGAACGGGCTGCTTACCGCCGCCAACCGCGAAGGCTTCTGTCGTGTGCTCTTCGTTTTTCTCGTACCGGCCTGCGGTCTCTCTCAGCAGCTGACTCAGCGAACCACATTCGTCAGCCACGAGACCAAGTCGTTCACACCACGATCGCTCGATCTTCAGCAGTTCCTGCGCGAAGGCAAATCCCTCGGCCTCCGAAGGTATTTTCTGGTGAGCCGCGTCCAGCTCACTCACGCCTCGCACCGTGCCGGACCGCAATTCATCACCTTGGGCAGCAACCGCTTTCAGCGTTTTCGGATCTGCCTTACTGTCCCAGAACACTCTTTCCCCCAATTGTCACGACGCCCCCTGCGCCGAGCCGGTCATACTCGGGCTCAGGGCAACGGCCAAAGGTAGCTTCTGTCGCCCCGGTACGCCTGAGTACGTGTACTCAGGCGTGGCGTGTGAAGTGTTTTGGGGTAGAGCAGCAAAGGGTCAGTGGATGGTGGCGGACACCCACCCCACGGCATCCCCCACCGTCTCCACCACCGGCACCCCCTCCGGCGCGGCCGGGCGACGAACCACCACCACCGGCACCCCCGCCTCCCGCGCCGCCCTCAGCTTCGGGGCCGTGGCCGCGGCGCCGCTGTCCTTGGTCACCAGGACGTCGATGCGGTGCTCCTGGAGGAGGGCGCGTTCGCCTTCGAGGGTGAAGGGGCCCCGGTCGAGAAGGACCTCCGTGCGGGGCGGGAAAGGTGGCTCGGGGGCGTCCACGGAGCGGACCAGGAACCACTGGTCGGTGAGGTGGGCGAAGGTGGCGAGGCCCATGCGGCCGGTGGTGAGGAAGATGCGGTGGCCGAGGTCGGGGAGGGCCGCCGCGGCCTCGGTCAGGGACGTCACCGGGTGCCAGGTGTCGCCCGGCTCCGGGACCCAGCCGGGCCTGCGGAGGGCGAGCAGGGGAACATGGGCGGTGGCGGCGGCCTGCGCCGCGTTGAAACTGATCGTGCCGGCGAAGGGATGGGTGGCGTCGATGAGCGCGTCCACCGCGTGCTCGCGCAGCCAGTGTGCGAGGCCGTCCGGGCCTCCGAATCCGCCGATGCGGACCTCTCCGGCCGGCAGCCGGGGCGCGGCCACCCGACCCGCCAGGGATGTGGTGACGCGCAGGCCGGGGAGCCGGTCCGCCAGGTCGGCGGCCAGGGTGCGGGCCTCGGTCGTACCGCCGAGGATCAGGACGTGCGGGCGGCGTACGGAGCCGGCGGGGGCGCTCATGGCGGGCGGGTTTCTCCATGGGTGAGGCGCGTACGGGTACGGGTGCGGAGACGAACGGTACGGGAGGCCGCGCCGGTGAGCCCACGACCGGTACCGGCAGCGGCAGCGCCACCGGCGGCCGTACCGCCCAGCTTGCGCACACCGGGCTGCGGCACGGCTGGACGACCGGCGCCTGCGCGACCGCGGCGACCACGGCGGCGTACACGGCCCTGTTGACGGGGGACTTTCCCGATCCGGTGCGGATCACCCTGCCCAAGGGGCAGACACCCGCGTTCGCGCTGGCCGCCGAGGAGATGGCCGAGGATCGCGCCGTGGCCATGGCGGCCGTCGTGAAGGACGCGGGGGACGATCCGGACGTGACGCACGGGGCGCTGATCCGCGCCACCGTGCGCCGGCTTCCGGCGGGGAGCGGGGTGGTGTTCAAGGCCGGGCCGGGGGTGGGCACGGTGACCCGTCCCGGGCTGCCGCTCGATGTGGGCGAGCCGGCCGTGAACCCCGTGCCCCGGCAGATGATGCGTGATCATGTCGCCGAGGTCGCGGCGCGGTACGGGGGCAGCGGGGACGTCGAGATCGAGCTGTCGGTCGATCACGGTGAGGAGATCGCGCGCAGTACGTGGAACCCACGGCTGGGGATTCTGGGCGGGCTGTCGATCCTGGGGACGACCGGGATCGTCGTCCCGTACTCGTGCTCGGCGTGGATCGACTCGATCCGGCGCGGCGTGGACGTGGCGCGCGCGGCGGGGCGTACGCATGTGGCCGGGTGCACCGGCTCGACCTCGGAGAAGGTCGTGGTGGCCGAGCACGGCCTGCCCGAGGACGCGCTGCTGGACATGGGGGACTTCGCGGGCGCGGTGCTGAAGTACGTACGGCGGCATCCCGTACCGCGGCTGACGGTCTGCGGCGGCTTCGCGAAGCTGTCCAAGCTGGCGGCGGGGCACCTCGATTTGCATTCGGCACGTTCGCAGGTGGACAAGGGGTTCCTCGCGGAGCTGGCCCGGCAGGGCGGCGCAGACGAGGCGCTGGCGGGCGAGGTGGCGACGGCCAACACCGGACTGGCCGCCCTCCAGCTGTGCGCGGCGCGCGGCGTGCCGCTCGGCGACCTGGTGGCCGCGACCGCCCGCGACGAGGCCCTGGCGGTCCTGCGCGGGGCCCCGGTCGCGGTGGACGTGATCTGCATCGACCGGGCGGGGAACGTGGTGGGACGGGCCGCTCCGCGCGGGCCCCGGGACGCCTCCTAGGCCGAGCCCGAGACCCCCTCGAACGGCACGTCCTTCGCATACGCGACGATCTCCACCTCGTCGCCCAGCACCCATTCCGCCACCCGCGAGGCCATCGTGGCCGGGACGCCCTCCGTCTCGCCGGGCGCGGGCGGCACGTCGTACGTACCGTGCGCGTCGTGCGGCAGGACGACGCGGTACTCCCGCTCCAGGGCGCTGCGCGCGGTCGCCAGTACGCACATCTCGGACATCACGCCGCAGACGACGAGGGACCGTACGCCGGAGTCGGTGAGCAGGCCGCCGAGCGGGGTTCCGTGGAAGCCGTCGTCCTCCGTCTTGCGGACCACGACCTCGCGGGGGCCGGGAGTGACCGGCAGGTGCAGCTGCCAGCCCTTGGTGCCCGTCTCGTCGGACATGCCGGGCGCGCCGTCGTTCTGGAGATGGACGATCAGGGCACCGGCCGCCCGGGCCCGGTCGAGCAGATCCTCGACACGTTCCTGGACGGCCGCCGCGTGCGGTACCGCCTCCTCGCCCTCGAAGAAGGCCGACTGGACGTCGACGACGATCAGGGCCTCGACGGGCCGTACGCCGTTCCCGCTCTCGCTCTTCACAGGCCGTATGCCGCTCTCGCCCACGCTCACCCCAGGCCGCACGCTGTCGCTCATTCGGCCGATCCTGCGGCCCCGGCCGCTCCCGATCAACCCGTTATCCGGCCTGTTCGGCCCCACCGGTTTCCGCCGCGCATCCCCGCTCCCGCTCCGTCGAGTACAGGTGGCTGTCGCGGAACTGCGAGGCGCCCAGCGTGCGGCCGACCATGATGACCGCGGTACGGACCACGCCCACCGCCTTCACCTGGTCCGCGATGTCGGACAGTGTGCCGCGCAGCACCAGTTCGTCGGGGCGTGAGGCCATCGCGACGACCGCGGCGGGGCAGTCGGCGCCGTAGTGCGGGAGGAGTTCGGCGACGACCCGGTCCACGTAGCGGGCGGCGAGGTGCAGGACGAGGAGGGCGCGGCTGCGGCCGAGCGTGGCCAGGTCCTCGCCCTCGGGCATCGGGGTGGCCTGCTGGGCGATGCGGGTCAGGACGACGGTCTGGCCGACGGTGGGGACGGTCAGTTCGCGCTTGAGGGCGGCCGCCGCGGCGGCGAACGCCGGGACGCCGGGCACGACCTCGTACGGCACGCCCGCCGCGTCCAGGCGGCGCATCTGCTCGGCGACGGCACTGAAGACGGACGGGTCGCCGGAGTGCAGCCGGGCCACGTCCTTGCCCTCCTCGTGGGCACGCACCAGCTCCGCGGTGATCTGGTCGAGGTCCAGGTTCGCGGTGTCGATCAGGCGCGCGCCGGGCGGGCACTCGGCGAGCAGTTCGCGCGGCACCAGGCTGCCCGCGTACAGGCACACCTCGCAGCGGGCCAGCGTACGGGCGCCGCGCAGCGTGATCAGGTCGGCGGCGCCCGGTCCGGCGCCGATGAAGTGGACGGTCACTGTGCGTCTCCTGGGGCTGAGGGGGTGGGGGGAGGGCCAGAGGGGGCGTCGGTCTTCGTCACCGACCACTGCGTCACCGGCATCGCCTGCCGCCACCCGGTGAAGCCGCCCACCGGTACGGCGTGCGCCACCGCGAGCCGTACGAGGTCGCCGCCGTGCCGCCGGTACCAGTCGGCGAGCAGCGCCTCGGACTCCAGCGTCACCGTGTTGGCGACCAGCCGGCCGCCCGCCGGCAGCGCCGCCCAGCACGCCTCCAGGAGGCCGGGCGCGGTCAGGCCGCCGCCGATGAACACCGCGTCGGGCGCCGGGAGTCCGGCGAGCGCCTGGGGCGCGGGGCCGGTGACCACGCGCAGGGCCGGTACGCCGAGCGCGTCCGCGTTGCGGGCGATGCGTTCGGCCCGTACGGCGTCCCGCTCGACGGCGACGGCGCGGCAGGTGCGGTGCGTCCGCATCCACTCGATGCCGATGGAGCCGGAGCCGCCGCCGACGTCCCACAGCAGTTCGCCGGGCGCGGGGGCCAGCGCGGCGAGCGTGGCGGCGCGGATGTGGCGCTTGGTCAGCTGGCCGTCGTGCTCGTACGCGTCGTCCGGCAGACCGGGGGCGGCGGCGAGCCGGAGGGCGCCGGGGGCGCGGACGCAGTCCAGGGCGATGACGTTGAGCGGGTCGGTGCGGTCGGAGGCGGCCGGCGGCCAGTCCTCCGCCGTGCCCTCGTACTGCCGCTCGCGCGGCCCGCCGAGCTGTTCCAGTACGCGCATCCGGGTCGGCCCGAAACCGCGCTCGCGCAGCAGGCCGGCGACCTGTGCGGGCGTCCCGGCACCGGCGGAGAGGACGAGCAGGCGGCGGCCGTCGTGCAGGGCGGCCGTCAGGCCCGCGAGGGGGCGGCCCACGAGGGTGACGACCTCCGTGTCCTCGACGGGCCAGCCGAGGCGGGCGCACGCGTACGAGACGGAGGACGGGTGCGGCAGCACGCGCGGCGGCGCGGCGCCCGTCTCGCCGAGCACCTCGGCCAGCGTCCGCCCGATGCCGTGGAACATCGGGTCGCCGCTGGCCAGGACACACACCTCACGCCCGGCGTGCGCGGCCAGCAGCCCCGGTACGGCGGGCCGCAGCGGCGACGGCCACGGGACGCGCTCGCCCGTGCACTCGGCGGGCAGCAGAGCCAGCTGCCGCGCGCCGCCGATGAGCGTCCCGGCGCCGCGCAGCGCTTCCCGGGAGGCCGCGGGCAGCCCCTCCCACCCGTCGGCGCCGATGCCGACGACGGTGACGCGGGCGGCGGCGGGGGCCGGATCCGGGGTGTGCGGCGCGGGCGCTGCGGGCGGGACGGGGCTCACTGCCGGTTACCTCGGGGCTTCGTTCGTACGGGAGTCGGAAGGGGGTCGGACGGGGCGCGGGGCGGTGGCACCGCGGGGTGGTACGGGATGGCGCGGCCGGTTCGCGGGACGCGGTTGTCAACCCGGCGCGGACCATCCGGACGGGGCGTTTCAAGGGTAAGAGGCGGTCCCCGACGGCTTCGCGGGCGGTCCCGTACACCCGGTTGCGCGGGTATCGCCACAAGCTCTCCCGAATTCGTTTCGTGGCCGCATAATTGGCTACTCCTAGTAATCGTGGTTTCACCGAGCGATGCTCTTCGGTGGAAGCGCGACACGGGCACCGAGGGAAGGCGCTGGGATCATGGACACAGTGGAACGCGCGACGGCGGACGAGACGGTCACGGACGCGGAAGCCGCACGGGACGAACTACGGGACGCACTGGCCGAAGTGGGCATCACCCTGCCGTCCCTGGGGCTGGACGGCCCCTCGCTGGCCTCCGACGCCCCCCGGCCCCTGGTCGAGCTGGGCCGCTGCGCACCCGAGGTGGCCCGCCGGCTGGCGGCCGCGCTGCGGTGTACGGGCCGGGATCGGTGACGTCCGGGCGGGCGGTCCGGGGGACTGGTCGGGCCGCCGCACGATACCCCGAGGGAACCGCTCTGACCTGCGCACATACGCCGTCCGACGGTAATGACAACGGTCACCGGTGCAGCCTTTGGATCTAGCGGCGAAGTGCGGTTTGCTTCCTTGCGCACGTCCTTTCGGACGCCCCAGGGAAGGAGCGCGCCCATGACCGAGCACGCCCACGCCGACGCCACCACCTCCGGACACCCGCCGCCCACCGCGCACGGGCCCGCCCCCGCCCACTCGGACGGCCGGGACGACTCACACGGACACTCGCACGCACACGGCCACTCCCATGGGCACGGGCACTCCCATGGGCCGGGGGGCCACTCCCACACCCTGTCCCCCGACGCCGACCGCCGCTGGCTGCGAGCCGCGCTGGCGCTGATCACCGCGTTCATGGCCGTGGAGGTGGTGATCGGCTTTCTGGCGCGCTCCCTGGCGCTGATCTCCGACGCGGCCCACATGCTCACCGACGCGGCCTCGATCGTGCTGGCCCTGGTCGCGATGCGGCTGGCCGCCCGGCCCGCGCGCGGCGGCTACACCTACGGACTCAAGCGTGCGGAGATCCTGTCCGCGCAGGCCAACGGCATCACGCTGCTCGTGCTGTCCCTCTGGCTCGGGTACGAGGCCGTCACCCGCCTCGTGGAGCCGCCCGAGGTCACCGGCGGCCTGGTCGTGATCACCGCGCTCGCCGGCATCGTCGTCAACGTGGTGGCCGCCTGGTGCATCTCCAAGGCCAACCGCAGCAGCCTGAACGTCGAGGGCGCCTACCAGCACATCCTGACCGACCTGTTCGGCTTCATCGCCACCGCCGTGGCCGGCGCGGTGGTGCTGTTCACCGGCTTCGCGCGGGCCGACGCCATCGCCTCGCTCGTCGTGGTGGTGCTGATGCTGCGGGCGGGCACCGGTCTCGTACGCGAGTCCGGCCGGATCTTCATGGAGGCCGCGCCGAACGGTGTGGACCCGGACGCGCTGGGCGATCACCTCGTCGAGGCGGACCAGGTGGTGGAGGTCCACGATCTGCACATCTGGGAGATCACGTCCGGCGAGCCGGCCCTGTCCGCGCACATCCTGGTGGCCCCGGGCGGCGACTGCCACGCCGTACGCCGGAATCTGCACGACCTGCTGAGCCGGAAGTACGGCATCACCCACGCCACCCTCCAGGTCGACCACGTGGGCGAGCAGCCGCTGCCCGGCGAGGTGCTGCACATAGCGGCCGGGCCGGACGACGCGGCACTCGCCGCCCCGCACTGCGAGGACACGCACGGGCCGGTGCACCGGCCGGGGCCGCACGATCACTGAGGGGCACCGGACCGCCGCGGCCCAGCGCCCCTCAGAAGCCGATGACGGTCGTCAGAAGCCGATGACCGTCTTCCCCTGGGTGTGTCCCGTACGGCTGCCCTCCAGCGCCTCCGGCGCCTCCTCCAACGGGACCTCGTCGCTGATGATCACCGTCAGCCGTCCCGCGTCCAGCTGACCGGCCAGGATCTCCAGCAGCTGCGGCGAGGGCCGGTTGTGGAAGTTGAAGCCGCGCAGGTTGTGCTCGGTCAGTACGTCGGCGTCGGCGGCCCCGACGGTGGAGACGGCCGTACCGCCGTCCCGTACGGTCCGGGTCATCTCGCCGAACGCGACCGGGCCGCCGACCAGGTCGAGCAGCACGTCCACACCGTCCGGATGGGCCGCCAGCACTTGGTCGGCCACCGGGCCCACCGTGTGGTCCACCGTCTCCGCCGCGCCCAGGCCGGTCAGCAGGTCGGCCAGGCCGTCCCGGGCGGTGGCGATCACCTCGGCGCCCCGGCCGGCTGCGAGCTGGGTGGCGAAGATGCCGACGCCGCCGGTCCCGCCGACGATCAGGACGCGCTTGCCCTCGCCGATCCGGGTCTCCTCCACCAGGTTGTAGGCGGTCGTACCGGCGGTGGGTACGGCGGCGGAGGTCGCGTAGGTGACGGCGCGCGCCGCGCCCGCCACCGACCGCTCGTCGGCCACCGCGAACTCCGCGTACGAGCCGCCGCCCCGTTCCGGCCGCTGGAACTGCCCGAACACCGCGTCCCCCACCGACAGGCGGCGCACACCGGTGCCGACGGCGACCACCTCACCCGCGCCGTCCGAGCCCAGGACGAGCGGGAAGGAGTGCTGCGCGGTGTCCTTGAGGAGACCGTCGGCGATCTTCCAGTCGATGGGGTTGATCCCGGCGGCGGACATCCGCACCAGGACCTCGCCCGGGCCGGGCTGCGGCTCCGGCAGCTCCATGAGCTGAGGCTGTTCGCCGAATGCGGTGACTGCTACGGCCCTCATCGTCGCGTTCCCTTCCGCCCGTGTGCGCCCGTGTCCGTCCGTGCGATCCACCCTCCCGACCGATGGCAGGGCACGGGCCGCCGTCAACGTGGCGCCTGTCGTGACCCGCCTTCGGGTGAAACGACGCCAAGAGACGACAGCCCTGAGGATCGTAAGCACGCGAAGCGGGCGTATCGGGCAGGACAAGGCCGGTGCGCCGGAAGCAACTCGTACGGCCCCTGCCGGAACGGCGCCGGCCGGCCCCCACCCCTCCGCGTTTGCCGCGCGCCCCCGCCGGTTACCCGTCCCCGATATGAGCGGCAAGAGCGGCGGCGCGGACGACACACGCACCATCAAAGCGGGGCGGCGCACGGTCACGGTCAGCCGGCCCGGCAAGGTCCTCTTCCCGGACGACGGGATCACCAAGGGCGACCTGGCCGACCACTACAAGGCGGTCGCCCGGCGCGCGGTCCCCCATCTGCGCGACCGGCCGCTGATGATGGAACGGCACCCCGACGGCATCGGCGGCAAGCCCCTGATGCAGAAGAACGCGCCCGACTACTTCCCCGCATGGGTACGGCGTTCCGAGCAGTCCAAGGAGGGCGGCACGGTCACCCACGTCGTGTGCGACGACCCGGCGACCCTCGTCTACCTCGCCGACCAGGCCAGCGTCACCGTCCACCGCTGGCTCTCCCGCGAACACCGGCCCGACCACCCCGACCTGCTGATCTTCGACCTCGACCCGGCCGAGGGCGCGGACTTCGAGGACGTACGGTGGGCCGCCCACCGCGTCTGCGAGCTGTGGGACGAACTGAAACTGCCCGCCCGCCTGATGACGACCGGCTCGCGCGGCCTGCATGTCATCGCGCCGCTGGACGCCGGCTCCGACTTCGACTCCGTACGCGACTTCGCCCATCTCGCCGCCGGGCTCCTCGCCCGGCGCCACCCGGACCGGCTCACCACCGAACAGCGCAAGGCCGAGCGCAAGGGCCGCGTCTACCTGGACGTACAGCGCAACGCATACGCGCAGACGGCGGTGGCGCCCTATTCCGTACGGGCGAAGCCGGGCGCGCCGGTGGCCACCCCGATCACCCGCGACGAACTGGACGACCCGGACCTGACGGCCCAGCGGTGGACCGTGGCCACCATCCCCGACCGCCTTTCCGAGTCCGACCCCTGGTCGGGGCTGTCGTGGCGCGGACGGTCGGTACGGGCGGCGCGGGAGCGGCTGGAGGACCTGGAGGAGTAGCGGAGCGGCTGGTGACCGGACCCGTATGTGGGCCGTTTGCGCGCATAAGGCGACCGGTCCGGGACCGCGGGCTTCAATGGCCCCATGATCCGGTTCGAGTCCGTCACCAAGCGCTACCCGGACGGCACCACCGCCGTGGACGACCTCTCCTTCGAGGTGGCCGAGGGCGAGCTGGTGACGCTGGTCGGGCCGTCCGGCTGCGGCAAGACGACCACCATGAAGATGGTCAACCGGCTCATCGATCCGACCAGCGGCCGGATCTTCGTCGAGGGCCGGGACATCGCGACGACCGACCCCGTACGCCTGCGCCGCCGCATCGGCTACGTCATCCAGCAGACCGGCCTCTTCCCGCACCGCACCGTCCTGGACAACACCGCCACCGTCCCCCACCTGCTCGGCCGGCCGCGCAAGCAGTCCAGGGACCGCGCCGCCGAACTCCTGGAACGGGTCGGTCTGGACCCCGCCGTCCACGGGCCGCGCTATCCGGAGCAGCTGTCCGGCGGCGAGCGGCAGCGCGTCGGCGTGGCCCGCGCGCTGGCCGCCGATCCGCCCGTCCTGCTGATGGACGAGCCGTTCGGCGCGGTGGACCCGGTCGTCCGCGACCGGCTCCAGAAGGAGTTCCTGCGGCTCCAGGCGGCCCTGCACAAGACGGTGCTGCTGGTCACCCACGACATCGAGGAGGCGATCCGGCTGGGCGACCGGATCGCGGTCTACGGGCAGGGCCGGATCGAGCAGTACGACACGCCGGCGAGCGTGCTGGGCGCGCCCGCCTCCCCGTATGTGGCCGAGTTCGTCGGCAGCGACCGGGCGCTGAAGCAGCTCGTGGTCACCGGCATCGACCCCGGCGACCTGGAACGCCCGCCCTTCGCCCGCCTCGGCGAACCGGCCGGCCGGGCCGCGGACCGGCTGCGCGCGGAAGGCGCGCGCTGGGCCGTCGTCCTGGACGAGGAGGGCGGTCTGCACGGGTGGGTGGGTACGGAGGAGATGTCCGGCGCGCCGGGGAACGTTTCGGCGCACGCACGCCGGATGGAGGCGTGGGTACCGGTGAGCGGCTCCCTGAAGGACGCGTTCAGCGAAATGCTCAAGTACGACGCGGGCTGGATCGCCGTGGTGGACGGCACCCGCTTCCTGGGCGTCCTGACCCCCGCCAAACTGCACGAGGCACTGCGGCGCACGATCGGGGCGGACGAGCAGGGGGTGCCGCGGGAGGAGACGCAGGTGGATTCGGTGCCTACGGATTGAGGGGGAGGGCGGGGCGGGGGCCCGGCTTGGGGGCCTGTCGGTCCGGCTCGGTGGGCTGACTTGAGGGCCCGTCGGGCCGGGGCTACAGCAGTCGTTTCTTCCGGAGGTAGTCGCGCGCCACGTCCTCCGGGAGCCGTCGCCAGCTGTCCACCCGCTGGTTGAGGCCGGCCAGGTCCTCCGTCGTCAGTACGGAGTTGAGCTTGCCCAGCGCGGCGGCGACCCGCTCGCTGCCCGCGCGGGCCCGGTTGACCACCGGAACGACGTAGTCCGCGTTCTGGAGCTTCTTGTCGTCCTCCAAGAAAACCAGCCCGAACTGCTCGACCGTCGCGTCCGTGCTGGTCGTCAGCACCATCTGGTCCTGCCCGTTCTGTACGGCCTGCTTGGCGGGCGTGGTGCCCACCCCTTTCGGGTCGACGGCCGTGATGTCGATCCCGTACGTACGCTTCAGCCCGGGCGCGCAGAACGGCCGCTGTACGCACTCGTCACCCGCCGCCAGCCGTACCGGCAGCTTGGCGCGCCCCAGGTCGCTGAGCGTCTTCAGACGGTGCTGCTTCGCGTACGAGGCGGCCACGGCGAACGCGTTCTGGTCGACGGCCCGGCCCGGCGGCAGCACCGTCAGACCGCGGGGCGTGGCCAGGCTCCGCAGCACCTTCATGGTCGTGCCGAGGTCCGGCGACGCGACCGGGTCGGCGTCCGCCCCTTTGGTCTTGGCGTTCAGCCAGTCCGCGAAGGTCGCCGCGTACTCCGGTACGACGTCGATCTGACCGCTTTCCAGGGACGGTTCGTACAGCTCCCGGTTCCCGACGGTCAGGATGTCGGCCTCGTACCCGGCGTTGCGGAGCAGCACCGCGTACATCTGGGCCAGCAGCTCGCTCTCGGTGAAGCCGGCCGAGCCGATGGACAGGTGACGGCTGTCGCCGGGCGCGGCGGTGACCTGGCCGCGGTTCTCCAGGGAGGGGCCGGTGGCGCAGCCGGTGAGGAGGAGGGCGGTGAGTGCGGCGCGGGTCGCGAGGCGGGCGCGGGTCGTGGAGCGCTCGCGGGATGTGGGGCGGACGATCCGGCGCGTACGCCGGCGCGCGGTGTCCCGCCGCCCCCTCACCGCGCTCTCCCCCGCCCCCGCGCCCACGCCGGCCCCAGCCGCTGGGCGGCCTCGAACACCGCCTCCATCAGCAGCGCGAACACCGCCACGATCACCGCCCCCGCGACCACCTGCGGTGTGCTCGCCAGATTGAACCCCGCGGTGATGATCCGGCCGAGCCCGCCCCCGCCGACCAGCGCGGCCAGCGTCGCCGTCGCGACCAGCTGCACCGCCGCGATCCGTACGCCCGTCAGCACCAGCGGCAGCGCCAGCGGCACCTCGACCCGCCAGACCAGCTGCCCTCCGGACATCCCCATCCCGCGCGCCGCCTCCACCACGCTCCGGTCCACCCCGCGCATCCCGACATACGCGTTGGTCAGCAGCGGCGGCAGCGCGAACAGCACCAGCGCGATGAACGTCGGCCAGTCCCCGTGCCGCCCGAGCGGCGTGAGCAGGAGCAGCACCAGCACCGCGAAGGTGGGCACGGCGCGGCCGACGTTGGCGAGGTTGACGGCCAGCGCGCCGCCGCGGCCGAGGTGCCCGAGGGTGACGGCGACGGGCAGTGCGATCAGACAGGAGGCGAGCAGGCAGCCGACGGTCAGCAGCAGGTGCTCCGTGAGCCGGTGCCACACGCCGTTCTCACCGGACCAGTGCGCGCCCGTGGTGAGCCAGGCCCAGACGTCCCCGAGCGTGCTCATACGCGCCGCCACGGCGTCAGCAGCCGCTCCAGGCCGAGCAGCAGCAGGTCGAAGGCGACGGCGATGACGACACACAGGACGGACGCCGTCAGCACCTGCGCCTTGAAGTACGAGTTCATCCCCGCGTAGATCAGATTGCCCAGCCCGCCGTGGCCGACGATCGCGCCGATCGTGGTCAGCGCGACGGCCGAGACGGTGGCGATGCGCAGCCCGGCCATCGCGGCGGGCACCGCCAGCGGCAGTTCGACGGCGAGCAGCTGCCGCAGCGGCCCGTACCCCATGCCACGGGCGGCCTCCTTCGCCTCCTCCGGTACGCCCGCCAGTCCCGCGAGGATGTTCCGTACGAGGAGGGTGAGCGAGTACAGCGCCAGCCCCACGATGACGAGCGTGGCGGACAGCCCGTACAGCGGCAGCAGCAGCGAGAACATCGCCAGCGACGGGATGGTGTAGAGCACGGTCGTCAGGCCCAGCACGGGCCCCACGGCCCACCGCCACCGGCGCGCGAGCAGCGCCAGCGGCAGCGCGATCGCCAGGCCGAGCAGCACGGAGACCACGGTGAGGTGCAGGTGCTGGAGGACGGCGTCGAGGAGGATGTGGCGGCGGGTGGCGAGGTAGTCGCCGCAGATCCAGTCGTTGCGGGCCAGGCAGTCGTCCGGAGGGGCGGTCACGGTAGAAGTTCACCGCGGTGGGGTGTGGGTGTCGCGCGGGGTGGGCCGGATGGGGGAGGGAGCCGGGCCGCCGTTCTCGGCCGGCGCGCCTATCGGGCGGTAGGAGGCTCTCCGGCGGGTGGGCGTGCCGTACCCGACGGCGAGGGCCGCGACGGTGACGGCGACGGCACGGCCCCCGCCCCCGGCCGCTTCGGCCGCGCGTGCGCCGACTCGACATCCTGCGGGAACGTCAGCTGCCGCCCCTGCCACTCCAGCGCCGGCGCCACCTCCCGCCGCCACGTCGAGAACTGGTGGCTGCCGCGCGGCAGGATGATCGAGTCGATCGTCATCGGGGGCTTCGCGGCCTGGATGAACCGCAGGGTGTCACGGTAGTTCGGCTCCCCCAGGCGACTGCTGGCCACCAGCGCGGAGACCTGCGGCACGGGCCGGTTCCGCAGCCGCCACAGCAGGTCGTGCTCGCGCTCGCGCCGCGCGGCCGCGGCGCCGCTGCCGAACAGGCTGCCGGTCGTCAGGTCGTCCTTCACCGCGTAATCACCGGACAGCGATACGGCGGACGTGTAGACGCCGGGGTTGCGCAGGGCCAGCAGCAGCGAACACGTACCGCCCGAGGAGTAGCCGAACGCGCCCCACGCGCTGGGATCGTGCCCGACCCGGTACGCCGCCTTGACGGCCTCCGGCAGATCGCGCGTGAAGAACGACTCGGCCTGCGGCCCGCCCGGCACGTCCACGCACTCGGTGTCGCGCGGCGGCGCGATCGTCGGCCGGACCATCACCAGGACGGTCGGCTGCATCCGGCCCTCCCCGATCAGCTCGCCCGCGGTCTGCGGGACGCGGAGGTGCTGGGCGAGGTTCATGATGCCGCCCGGGTAGCCGCTGATGACGACGGAGACGGGGAAGCGCTGGCGGCGGTACTGGGGCTGGAAATACTGCGGCGGCAGGTAGACGAAGGCCGGGTTGACGACGCGGGTACGGCGCCCGACGATCCGTACGGACTCGACCTTGCCGACCTTGTCCGGCGCCCCCTTCGGCAGCCCGTTCACCCGGTCCAGACCCTGCGGCCCCGCGGGCTGGACCAACCCGCCTTGAAGGCTGCCGGCATCGGCGTACTGCGGACCGCTGCCGCCCTTGCCGACCGCCACCGGAGCGTCGTCCGTGTTGCCCAGCAGCTCGTCCCAGCTGCTGTAGAACTCGAAGCTGGAGTTCACGGCGAGCGCGAGCGAACACAGCACCGCCGTCTGCGTGACGAGGATGGACCCGAGCCTGCCCAGTACGGCCGGTACCCCGCGCCGGGACAGCCGCGGCCACTGCCACACCGTCAGCACCACACAGGCCACGGCCAGCATGACCACCATGATTTCGAGCGACTGGCTGGTCAGCCCCATGTGCCCACATCTCCCGTCACCCGTACGAGGGTTGTTTGGTTCTCCCGGACCGCCGCCAGGGTCAACGGACGGCCGGGGTTATGGTCACCGGGCGAGGAGCGAACGGGGCGCTGCGGGGCCCCGGGGCCCGCCAATTCCCCGTCTTCGCTTCGCACATCCGACCGCCGCACATACGCTCTCCCCCACACGCCCCCACCACCACGCACCCAC
>NZ_LGCW01000266.1:0-62146 GCF_001279365.1 Streptomyces sp. NRRL F-5755
GTCCCCTGGCAGCTGGCCGCCCGCCGGCTCCAGCTGAGCAGCAGCAGCGCGGCCCGCGCGGTCAGCGGCATCACCGTCGCCGTGGCCGGAGCCATCGCGTTGCAGATGCTGTTCACCGCCGTCGGCGACGACTTCACCAAGCCCACCGGGCAGGACGCGTCGCGGGCCCAGCTCCAGGTGGTGCTGCCCGCCAAGGACGGCGCCGCCGCGCAGAAGATGATCGACGCGTTCAACGGGACGCAGGGCGTCAGCGGCGTCATCGCCACCGTCAACTCGCGGATCGTCTCCCCCGGCCCGGAGCGGGACGAGGGCGGCTTGCCGCTGAGCACCTCGCTCACCACCGGCAGCTGCGAGACCCTCCAGGAGATCGCCCGGCCGGGCCCGTGCAAGGACGGCGACGTCTTCCTGATCAAGGGCGGTCCCGGCACCTTCACGGACGAGGACCTGCCCAAGGTCGTGTCCCCCGGCGCCCGGGTGCTGCTCAACGACTTCGACGAGCACGGCAAGCTCAAGGGCCGGCCCAACCCGTGGACCCTGCCCCGGACGATCCGCCCCGTCGACGCCCGGCCCGACCCGACCGGTGAGCAGCACACCGGCCTGTTCGCCACCACGGGCGCGATCGACGTCGCGAAGCTGGCCGATCCCACGGCGCGGGCCATGGTGCGGCTCGACCCGGCCGTCCCGGACGCCGCCGAGCACGCCCGCAACACCGCGGCCCGCATCGACGTGACGGCCAACGCCTTCCAGCTCATGGACACCAGCGACGACCGGCGCTTCGTCAGCGTCCGCAACGGCCTGCTGATCGCGTCCGTGGCGACCATGACGCTGATCGCCGCCAGCATGCTGGTCACCACCCTGGAACAGTTGCGCGAACGCCGCCGTCTGCTGTCGGTCCTGGTGGCCTTCGGCACCCGGCGCTCCACGCTCGCCTGGTCCGTGCTGTGGCAGACCGCCGTCCCGATGGCGGTGGCCGGCGGCCTGGGCCTGGGCCGGGTGCTGCTGGGCCTGACGGACAAGAGCGGCATCGCCTGGTCGGTGGTCTGGCCGCTGCCGCTGTTCGGCGCCGCTCTGGTGCTGCTCGTGACGCTGCTCAGCATGCCGCCGCTGTGGCGGATGATGCGCGCGGACGGGCTGCGTACGGAGTGACCCCGCCGCCCGGCCCCGGGACCCGCGCCACGGGCCCCGGGGCCGGGCGGGCTATGCACCGCACGTATACACCACGGCCGTAGCAACGAAGTAAGGTGGTCCGCATGTCAATCGGTCATACGCTGCTGGGCCTCCTGGAGTCCGGCCCCCGCCATGGCTACGACCTGAAGCGCGCGTTCGACGAGCACTTCGGCCACGACCGTCCGCTGCACTACGGACAGGTCTACTCGACCATGTCCCGGCTGCTGAAGAACGGCCTCGTCGAAGTGGACGGCGTCGAGGCGGGCGCGGGCCCGGAGCGCAAGCGGTACGCCATCACGGACGCCGGCGTGACCGACGTCGCGCAGTGGCTCGCCCGGCCCGAGAAGCCCGAGCCGTACCTCCAGTCGACCCTGTACACGAAGGTGGTGCTGGCCCTGCTCACCGGCCGGGACGCCGCCGAGCTGCTGGACTCCCAGCGCACCGAGCACCTGCGGCTGATGCGCGGCCTGACCGAGCGCAAGCGCAAGGGCGACCTCGCCGACCAGCTCATCTGCGACCACGCCCTGTTCCATCTGGAGGCCGACTTGCGCTGGCTGGAGCTGACGGCCGCGCGCCTGGACAAGCTGGCCGCGGTGATCGGCTCGTGACGCCCGCGGGATCGCTGCTGGCCGCCGAGGGGCTGCACAAGGCGTTCGGGCGGACCGCCGCGCTGGACGGGGTGGACTTCTCCATCCACCCGGGCGAGGTCGTCGCCGTCCTGGGCCCCTCCGGCTCCGGCAAATCGACCCTGCTGCACTGCCTTGCGGGCATCGTCCTGCCCGACTCCGGCACGGTCCGCTACGGGGACCACGACGTGACGGGGATGAACGACGCGCAGCGCAGCGCCCTGCGCCGGGCGGACTTCGGCTTCGTCTTCCAGTTCGGCCAGCTGGTGCCCGAGCTGACCTGCCTGGAGAACGTGGCGCTGCCGCTGCGCCTGAACGGCGTCAAGCGCAAGGAGGCGCAGCGGCACGCCCGCGAGTGGCTGGAGCGGCTGGAGGTCGAGGACACCGCGGGCAGCCGGCCCGGCGAGGTCTCCGGCGGCCAGGGCCAGCGGGTCGCGGTGGCCCGCGCGCTCGCCGCCCGGCCCCGCGTGATCTTCGCCGACGAACCCACCGGCGCGCTGGACTCCCTCAACGGCGAGCGCGTGATGACCCTGCTGACCGACGCGGCGCGCGACACCAACGCGGCCGTCGTCCTGGTCACCCACGAAGCACGGGTCGCGGCCTACTCCGACCGCGAGGTCGTCGTCCGCGACGGCAAGGTGAAGGACATGCTGGCGGGCCTGCTATGAGCCCGCCCGGCACCCACGCGCCACATGGGGGCCCGTCCGGCGGCGCCTGCGGATGACGCTGCTCGGCCCTCGTACCAACGGCGGACCCGCCGGGCGCGGCATCCCGGCCCGCGAAGCCGCCGAACCTACGCTCCCCGCCATGCCCGACTCCCCGCCGGCCGGCCCCGCCGCCTGGGCCCGCGACCTGATGATGGGCCTGCGCTTCGCCGCGGGCGGCGGCCGTGAAGGCTGGATCCGTACGGTCCTGACCGCCGTCGGCGTCGGGCTCGGCGTCGCCGTCCTCTTCCTCGGCGCGTCCGTGCCCTCCCTGCTCGACTCCTGGCACGGCCGGGAGAAGGCCCGCGAGAACCTGGGCCAGGCGCACGAGCCGCGGCCCGCCGACAACACCCTGCTGTACGCGCACGCCGACACCCGCTACCACCACCAGAATATCCGCGGGCGGCTCGTACGGCCCGACGGCACGCACCCGCCCAAGCCGCCGGGCATCGCCGAACTCCCGCGCCCGGGAACCATGCTGGTCTCCCCCGCCCTCAAGGAGCTGCTGGACTCGTCCGGCGGCAAGGCGCTGCGCGAACGCCTCCCGTACCGCGTGGTGGGCACCATCGGCGACGAGGGCCTGCAAGGACCGGCCGAACTGACCTATCTCGCGGGCAGCTCCGCGCTGACCGAACGGTCCGGGGCCTACCGCATCGACCACTTCGGGCTGGAGTTCGTGCAGCGCCCGATGCGGGCCCCGGCGGTGGTGCTGGTCATCATGACGTGCGTGGCGCTGCTGACGCCGGTCATGGTCTTCATCGGCACATCCGTACGGTTCGGCATCGAGCGGCGCGAACAGCGCCTCGCCGCGCTGCGCCTGGTCGGCTCGGACATCCGCACGACCCGCCGGATCGCCGCCGGTGAGACGCTGCTCGGCTTGCTGGCGGGGCTGGTGCTGGGCGCCGGGTTCTTCCTCGGCGGGCGGCAGCTGGCCTCGGTGGTGACGCTGTGGGACATCAACGTCTTCCCCTCGGACATCGTCCCGGACCCGCTGCTGGCCGTGCTGATCGCGGTGCTGGTGCCGGCCGCCGCCGTACTGGTGACGCTGTTCGCGCAGCGCGGGGTGACGGCCGAGCCGCTGGGCGTCGTCCGCCACCGGCCGCCCGTACGGCGGCGCCTGTGGTGGCGGCCGCTGGTACCGCTGGCCGGGGCCGGACTGCTGGCCACCGTCTCCCGGGACGTCGGCCGGGTGGACACCCCGCTCAACACCATCCGGCTGGCCACCGGCGCCACCCTGCTGCTGCTCGGCGTCACCGCGCTGCTGCCGTGGCTGGTCGACGCGGTGGTACGGCGGCTGCGCGGCGGCCCGGTGCCCTGGCAGCTGGCCACCCGCCGCCTCCAGCTGAACAGCGGCGTCGCCACCCGCGCGGTCGCCGGCATCACCGTCGCGGTCGCCGGGGCCATCGCCGTCCACATGACCTTCACCGGCATGCAGGCCGGCTTTGCCGAGACCTACGCCCGCAACGGCCGCCCGGTGGTCGAGATGACCGGGGGCACCGACGGCTGGCCGCAGATCCGGCGCGCGCTCACGCAGCTGCGCGACACCGAGGGGGTCCGTACGGCAGGCGGCACGATCGAGTCGTCCGTCTCGGCGGCCGGCGACCGGGGCCGGTTCATGGAGGGCAGCGACTACCGCATGGCGGACAGCGTGTTCGCCACCGTCGGCGACTGCGCGGAACTGGCCCGGATCGCGGAGGTCGGCGCCTGCCGCGACGGCGATGTCTTCATCACCTCCAACCTGGAGAACCGACCCTTCGTGAAGCCGGGCGCCCGGCTCAACCTGGACCCGCCCGAGGGCGTCGGCCCCGTCCGCCCGCCCCAGCTGTGGACCCTGCCCGCCACGGCCCGTGTCGTGCATGCGAAGGCCGACGAGGACGGCCTGCCCACCCACGGCATCCTGATCACCCCGTCCGCGGTGGACACCGGCCGGATGCACCGGCCCCTCATGCACCTGAGCGTCCGCTACGACCCGGCCACACCGGACGCGGTGGAGCACATCCGTACCACCGCCGCGCGGATCGACCCGACGCTGGGCGTGATCGCGCTGGCCGAGAACCGCCACGACGGGCAGTACGACAGCCTGCGCACCGGCCTGTTCATCGGCGCGGTGGTCACCCTGCTGCTGATCGGCGGGGGTCTGGTGATCTCCACCGTGGAGCAGCTGTACGAACACCGGCGCCTGCTGTCGGCGCTGGACGCGTTCGGCACCCGCCGCGCCACACTCGGCTGGTCGGTCCTGTGGCAGACCGCGATCCCCGTCGCCCTGGGCCTCCTGCTCGCCGTCGGCGGCGGCCTGGCGCTGGGCACGCTGCTGCTGTCGATGATCGACAGTGCGGTCTTCGTGGACTGGCCGGTGGTGGCGGGTATGGCGGGCGCGGGAGCGGCGGTGATCCTGCTGGTGACGGTGCTCAGCCTGCCGCCGCTGTGGCGGATGATGCGGCCGGACGGCCTACGGACGGAGTGAACGCAGGTGGGGAAACCCGGACGGCACCTGGTCCGACGCTGGTGCCGTGATCTTGCCATGGGCGTACGGTTCGCCGTCGGCGGCGGACGCGACGGATGGGTCCGTACGGCGCTGACCGCGCTCGGTGTGGGGCTGGGCGTCGCGGTGCTGCTGGTGGCCACGGCTGTGCCGCACGCCGTGGCCACGGCGGTCGCGCGCGACAACGCCCGTTCCGACCGGTTGATCGAGGACAGCCGTCCGAGCGCCCACTCGCTGCTGGTCGCCGAGACCGACACCGCCTATCGCCAACAGCCCGTGCGCGGGCGCCTGGTGCAGCCCGACGGCGGCCGGCCCGCCCTCCCGCCCGGCGTGACCCGGCTGCCGGGCGTCGGCGAGATGGCGGTCTCACCGGCCCTCGCCGACCTGCTGGCCTCCCCGGACGGGGCGCTGCTGTGCGACCGCTTCCAGGGCACCCGCGTCGTGGGGCGGATCGGCGACGAAGGGCTGGCCGGTCCCGGCGAACTGGCCTACTACCAGGGGACGGACCGGCTCACCGGCATCGGCGCCGGTGTGACGCGTATCCACGGCTTCGGCCGCGGCCTCGACCCGCACGCCTCCGGAGAAGCCGCCGCCGAAAACCCGGTACTGCTGCTGGCGGTCCTCGTCGGGTGCGCCGCGCTGCTCACTCCGGTGGCCGTGTTCATCGCGGTGTCCGTACGGTTCGGCGGGGAGCGCCGCGACCGGCGGCTGGCCGCGCTGCGGCTGGTGGGCACCGACCGCGCCACGACCCGGCGGATCGCGGCCGGCGAGGCGCTGGCCGGGTCGCTGCTGGGCCTGCTCACGGGCGCCGCCCTCTTCCTCGCGGTCCGCTACCCGATCGCACGCATACGGATGCTGAACCTCGGGGTCTTCCCCTCCGACGTGGTGCCCGACCCGTGGCTGACGGCGCTCGTCGCGGTGGCCGTGCCGGTCTGTTCGGTCGGCGTCGCCCTGTTCGGCATGCGCCGGGTCACCGTCGAACCGCTCGGCGTGACCCGCTCGGCGCCGCCGGTCCGGCGCCGTCTGTGGTGGCGGCTGCTGCTGCCCGCCGCGGGCGCCGCGCTGCTGTGGCCCAAGGCGGCCGGTGACGCGGCGATCGTGGGCACCGGGGCCGGGGTGCAGGTGGTCGTGGGCACCTCGCTGCTCCTGCTGGGGGTGGCGGCGGTGCTGCCGTGGCTGCTGGACGCGGTGGTCGCCCGGTTCGGCGGGGGCGGCGTACCGTCCTGGCAACTGGCCGTTCGGCGCCTCCAGTTGAGCACGACCGCGGCGGCGCGCTCGGTCAGCGGCATCACGGTGGCGGTCGCCGGAGCCGTCGCGGTGCAACTGCTGCTGGCGGGCGTGCAGACCACCGACCCGGCCCTGGGGTACCAGATGTACCGGCCGTCCGATGCGAACCAGGTGCAGGTCGGCTCCTGGTCCGGGCACTGGACCGCTTCTCACGCCGCCGCCATGTTCCAGCGGCTGCGGGAGACGACCGGCGTGCGGAGCTCGTACGGTGTGCTGCTCGACGGCGCGGCTCCGGCGTCGTCCGACCAGCCCGCCGCCCCGGGCAGGGATGCCCCGCCGGAGTACTACGCGCTGGCCGTCGGCGACTGCGACGCGCTGCGCAGGCTGGCCCGTATCGACCGGTGTGCGGACGGCGACGTGTTCCTCAGCAAGGGCAGCGGAATCCCGGACAGCCCGACCGACTTCGAAGCGCCACGCCTCCCGGCCCCCGGCGCCCGGCTGGCCATCTCGCCAGACTCCAGCCCGGAGGCCACCCGCAACCCCACCACCTGGACGCTTCCGCATACAGCGCGCACCGTCGCCCCGCGCGCCAACCTCTTCTCCCTGGCGCCGACGAAAATCCTTGCCACGCCCGGCGCCCTGGAGCCCGCGCTGCTGCGGGCCCCGACCGCCGAGGCCGAGGTCCATCTCGACCCGGACCGCCCGGACGCGGTCGAGTACGTACGCAACGCGGCCGCCCGCTTCGATCCGCTGCTGCACGTCACGGCGCCGGGGGACGGCCTGCGGGCACCCGGCGTGTACGACATCGTCGGCTCGGCACTCCAGGCGGGCGCGGTGGGTGTGCTCTGCATCATCGGCGCGGGCCTGCTCATCACCGTACTGGAGCAACTCCGCGAACGCAGGCGGCTGTTGTCCACCCTCGACGCCTTCGGCACACCGCGCCGCACGCTCGGCCGGTCGGTGCTGTGGCAGACCGCCGTCCCCGTCGTCCTCGGGCTGGCGCTGGCGGTCGGCTGCGGCCTGGGCCTCGGTCTTCTGCTGCTGCACCTGGTCAGCAAGCCGGTGCTGCCGGACTGGCCCGGGATCGCCGCCCTCACCGGTACGGCAGGGGCGGTGATCCTCGCGGTGACCGCGCTCAGCCTGCCGCTGCTGTGGCGGCTGATGCGGCCGGACGGGCTGCGTACGGAGTAGGCGCCGCTCGGGGGCCCTTCATGTACGGGTGAGTCAGCAGTACGTACGGACCCCGCGCCGCCTCACTCCACGATCCGCACCGGAAGCCCCCGCATCGCCTCGCGCAGCGCCGCCGCGAACTCCTCGAATTCACTCTGGCGGGCCGCGCCGGACCGCATCGCCAGGGCGATCCGGCGGGACGGCGCCGGGTCGGCGAAGTAGCCGGTCGTCAGCTGGTCGTTGCGTGCGGTCTCGACGCGCAAGGCGGTACGGGGCAGGAGCGTGACGCCCAGGCCGCCCGCGACCAGCTGCACCAGGGTGGACAGCCCGGCCGCGCTGGTCGTCACCGGCGCGCCGTCCTCGCGGCCCGCCTCCCGGCAGATGTCGAGCGCCTGGTCGCGCAGGCAGTGGCCCTCGTCCAGCAGGAGCAGGTCCATGTCCTTGAGCGCCTCGCGCGGGATGTCGCCGCGTCCGCCCAGCCAGTGGTCCTGGGGTGCGACCAGGACGAAGTCCTCGTCGAAGAGCGGGAGTTCGGTGATCGTCGGGGCGCCCAGCGGGACCGCGAGCAGCAGCAGGTCCAGCCGGCCCTGCTGGAGGCCGTCCAGCAGCGAGCCCGTCTGCTCCTCGTGGACCTGGAGGTCCAGGTTCGGGTAGCGGTCGTGGACCAGCCGCAGCACGGTCGGGAGCAGGTACGGGGCGACGGTCGGGATCACCCCGAGGCGCAGCACGCCGGTGAACGGCGCGCGGGCCGCCTCCGCCTCCTCCATGAGGTCACCGACCGCCTCAAGGACCGTACGGGCCCGCGCCGCGACCCGCTCCCCGGCCGGCGAGAGCAGCACCTTGCGGGTGGTCCGCTCCAGCAGCTGCACGCCGAGGGCCTCCTCCAGCGCGGACACGGCGCCGGACAGTGCGGGCTGGCTCATGCCGATCTCGGCCGCGGCCTCGCGGAAGTGCAGGTGCTCGGCCACCGCGGCAAAGGCCCGCAGCTGCGCCAGGCTGGGCTGCCGCTGCCGGGTCCCGGCATTCGTGGGGGACGCCACCGATAGCCACCTCCGATCAGGACCGTCCAGTCTAATGGCGCCCCGGCCCGCTCCCCGGCGGAGAGATTTCCGGGGCGGGTTCCGGCGGGCGGACTGCCGGGCAATTGCCACGGCGGGTTACCGTCCGGTTTCGGGAGCGGTGTCCGCGGGCGTCCGCCGGCACGGTTCCGGACCGTACATTTCCGGCGGCCGGGATTCCCGTCGCCCTATTTCGCCGTTCTGCCACGGGACGGCTGACTCGCCGGCTCCGGGATTGACGTCCGGCCGGTGCGCACCGGATTCTCCGGACGCGGGCGGTGTATTTCGCGGGCACGGCAGCGCACCCGTCACACGGGCACCTCGTTACCGGGCCGTCGCGGAAACGGACCTGCCCGGTACGTACCGTTCGCGAAACGTGCGGTCCGGTCTTTTCCGCGGCCGGATTCGGCCGCGATTCGGGCGGTGGCAGCCGTCGCCGATTCCCCGGCGCACCGGCTGCCACCAGCACCGTTCAGCAGACCGCGCCCCGGACAGCAGCGAAAGGGGGCACGGCGGCGGCACCTTCGCCGATGCCGCGGGGTCCTACTTGTTGGCGTTCTGGTACGCCTCACGGATTTCGGCCGACACGCGACCGCGCTCGTTCACCTCGTAGCCGTTCTCCTTGGCCCAGGCGCGGATCTTCGCGGTCTCGCCCGAACCCGAGGCGGAGCCGCTCTTGCGCGCCCCGGCACTCGTCTTCATACGCCCGGTACGGCGTCCGGCCTTCAGGAACGGGCCGATCGCCTCCAGCAGCTTGTCGTAGCTGTCCGGCGCGAGGTCGACCTCGTAAGCAATACCGTCGACCGCGAGGGAGTGCGTGGCGACCTCCGAGGATTCTTCCCCGGTGAGGTCATCCGTGTAAATAGTGACGATCTTCTGTGCCATGCGGGTGATTGTACGTCTCATGGCTCGTGATGGGGCGAAGCTTTGGCGAGGTGCACGATCCGGGGAACATCGTTTCGGAGATAGCCGGTGGATTCCCCGAATTCCCGTCCCTTTTCGACCGATCCGGCATTGTTGTGCACGAGCCTGCCCGGCTCGGAACACCTCACCCACATCTCGGACCGGCCGCCACCCCCACCCCACTCCTTCTCGGGGCGACTGATAGCCAGCACCGATCAACGTTTGATGATCTGGCTATTTCACTGATCAATGGGGCCTGTGGCAGTGTAGGGAACCGTCCAACCCCTCGCGTAAGCCCTGATTCAGGACTTACGGCACACGAAGGAGAGCCTGTGCTCACTGTCGGTGACAAGTTCCCCGAGTTCGATCTGACCGCCTGTGTCTCCCTGGAGAAGGGCAAGGAGTTCGAGCAGATCAACCACAAGACCTACGAGGGCAAGTGGAAGATCGTCTTCGCCTGGCCCAAGGACTTCACCTTCGTCTGCCCCACCGAGATCGCCGCCTTCGGCAAGCTGAACGACGAGTTCGCCGACCGTGACGCCCAGATCCTCGGCTTCTCCGGTGACTCCGAGTTCGTGCACCACGCCTGGCGCAAGGACCACCCGGACCTGACCGACCTGCCCTTCCCGATGCTGGCCGACTCCAAGCACGAGCTGATGCGCGCGCTCGGCATCGAGGGCGAGGACGGCTTCGCGCAGCGCGCCGTGTTCATCGTGGACCAGAACAACGAGATCCAGTTCACCATGGTGACCGCCGGCTCCGTCGGCCGTAACCCCAAGGAGGTCCTGCGGGTCCTGGACGCCCTGCAGACCGACGAGCTGTGCCCCTGCAACTGGAGCAAGGGCGACGAGACCCTCGACCCGGTCGCGCTGCTCGCGGGCGAGTGAACTGCGGCGAACAGCGGAACTGGAAGGCTGATCTGACATGGCTCTCGACGAGCTGAAGTCCGCGATCCCGGACTTCGCCAAGGACCTGAAGCTGAACCTCGGCTCGGTCATCGGCAACAGCGAGCTGCCCCAGCAGCAGCTCTGGGGCACCGTTCTGGCCTGCGCGATCGCCTCGCGCTCGCCGAAGGTGCTGCGCGAGCTGGAGCCGGAGGCCAAGGCCAACCTCTCCGACGAGGCGTACGCCGCGGCCAAGTCCGCCGCCGCCATCATGGCGATGAACAACGTGTTCTACCGGACCCGGCACCTGCTGTCGGACCCCGAGTACGGCACGATGCGCGCCGGCCTGCGGATGAACGTCATCGGCAACCCGGGCGTGGAGAAGGTCGACTTCGAGCTGTGGTCGCTGGCCGTCTCGGCCATCAACGGCTGCGGCATGTGCCTGGACTCGCACGAGCAGGTGCTGCGCAAGGCCGGCGTGGACCGCGAGACGATCCTTGAAGCCATCAAGATCGCCTCGGTCCTCCAGGCCGTCGGCGCCACCCTCGACGCCGAGGCCACCCTCGCCGAGTAGGTGAACCGGGGGTGCCCCACGGCACCCGGCCGGTACGACAGAACCCCGCGGACCACCGGCCCGCGGGGTTCTGCGCATAATGGGGCAAATGTCCGCGCTGCTGCACCTGCTCGCCCGGTGGCTCAAGCGCCCCTACTGGGACGCGCCCGACCCCTCCTGGGTCGTCCGCCGCTGGCCCGACCTCACCGCCTGCTGCGTCGCGGCCCTCTTCTTCTGGCTCTCCCTCACCCCGTCGCTGCTCCCCCGCCCGTGGTACCTCCAGGGCCTGGTCGGCGGCATCACGGCCGCCATCGGCTACGCCCTCGGAGCCGCGGCGAGCAGCCTCTTCCGCGCACTGTGCCGGCGCCGCCCCGGCGAACGCACCCGCGCCCGCTGCTGGCTGGCCTTCCACGTCCTCGGCATCGCGCTGTCCACCGCGGCCGTCTCCTGGAGCGCCCACGCGCAGCGCCGCCTCCGCCGTCTCCAGGAGGTCGAACCCTCCCTGGTCTGGCACACGCCGATGATCATCCTGATCGCGGTGGCGGTCTGCGCGCTGCTGGTGCTGCTGGCCCGGTGCGTACGGCTGATGGCCCGCCGGCTCACCCGGTTCTTCGGCCGCTGGGTGCCGCGCCCGGCGGCGTATGTGATCGGGGTGGCGCTGACCGCCCTCCTGGTCACCATCGGCTCCAAGGACGTCCTGTACGAACGCGGTTTCATCGACATCGTCGACCGGATCTCCAGGGCCGCGAACCTGAGCACCGCCGACGGCATCACCCGGCCCGCCTCCGCGTATGTCTCCGGCGGCCCCACCTCCGTGGTCGACTGGGCCGAACTGGGCGCCGAGGGCCGCAACTTCATCGGCTCGGTGCCCCGCAAGCAGGACATCGCCGCCTTCACCGGCCGGCCCGCCAAGGACCCGGTACGGGTCTACATCGGCGAACAGGAGGGCGGCGACGCCCACTTCCGGCGCACCGCCGACCTCGCCGTACAGGAGCTGGAGCGCACCGGCGGCTTCGACCGCAAGGTGCTGGCGCTGCTGGGCACCACGGGCAGCGGCTGGGTGGACCCGCGGATGCCGGAGCCGCTGGAGTACATGTACGGCGGCGACTCGGCGATCGTGGCGACCCAGTACTCGTACCTGCCGTCCTGGATCTCCTTCCTCGTCGACAAGGAGAAAGCGGCACGGGACGCCCGCGCGGTGTTCGACGCGGTGTACGCCAAGTGGTCCGCGCTGCCCGCCGACGACCGGCCCAAGCTGGTCGTCGGCGGCGAGAGCCTGGGGACGTACGCGACCGAGGCGGCGTTCGACGGCCTGGACGACATGCTCGGCAAGGTGGACGGCGCGCTGCTGGCCGGGCCGCCCCACGTCAGCCCCGTATGGAAGGAAGTGACCGCCGGGCGCGACCCCGGCAGCCCGGTGTGGCGGCCGGAGTACGACCGGGGGCGGCATGTGCGCTTCGCCCAGTATCCGGAGCGGGACCTCAAGCGCCCGGCCGGGCCGTGGGAGCACCCCCGGGTGGTCTACCTCCAGAACGCCTCCGACCCGGTGGTGTGGTGGACGCCCGACCTGCTCTGGCACCGGCCCGCCTGGCTGAACCGGCCGCTCGGCCCGGACGTCACCGACGAGATGCGCTTCTGGCCGGTGATCACCTTCTGGCAGACGACGGTCGACCTCGCGGTGTCCTTCGGAGCCCCGCCACCGCACGGGCACCGCTACGGCACCGGAGCGGTCGACGGCTGGGCGGCGATCGTCCCGCCGCCCGGCTGGACCGATCAGGACACGGTCCGGCTGCGCGCGTACGAGGGCGCGAAGGAGGCGCCGTACTGATCCGGACCCCGCTCAGTCCTGCGGGTCGGCCCCCTTCGGCGGCGTCGGCGCGATGTCCAGGGCCGTGGCGCCGTGCGGCGGTGGCGCCATGCGCAGGGCCTGTTCGCGGGAGTACGAGCGGAGGTAGCCGACGACGGTGTTGGTGACCGCGACCAGCGGCACCGCGACCACCGCGCCGCCGATGCCGGCGATCAGGCCGCCCGCGGCCACCGACAGGATGACGGCGAGCGGGTGGACCCGTACCGCGCGGCCCAGGATGAAGGGCTGCAGGATATGCCCCTCGATCTGCTGCACCGCCAGTACCACCGCGAGCACCATCAGCGACGCGAAGACGCCCTGCGTCACCAGCGCGACCACGCACGCCAGCGCGCCGGAGACCACCGCGCCCACCAGCGGGATGAAGGCGAACAGGAAGATGAAGACGGCGAGCGGCACGGCCAGCGGCACATCGAGGAAGTAGATGCCGATGCCGATGAAGATGGCGTCGATCAGGGCCACTATCACCGTCCCGCGCACATAGGCGGTCAGCGTGCGCCAGGCGCGCGGCCCGGCGCCCGCGACGCCCTCGCGCGCCGCGCTCGGCACCAGCTTGAGCACCCAGTTCCAGATGCGCCGGCCGTCGTACAGCAGGAAGAGCGTGGTGAACATCGCCAGCAGGATGCCGGTGAGCACCTCCAGGACGACGGTCACGCCCTCCAGCCCGGCCGAGGTGATGGCCTGGGTGTTGGCGCCGACCGCGTCCTGGAGGTTCTTGGCGATGTTGTTGATCTGGTCCTCGGTCACATGGAACGGACTCTTGAGGAGCCAGCCCTTCAGCTCGGTGATGCCTTCCTGGATACGGCTGGACACCGAGTCGATGTTGTCCTGGACCTGCCAGACGACAAACCAGCCGACCAGGCCCATGATGACGAAACCGGCGATGAACGTCAGCGCCGTGGCGAGCCCCCGCGGCACGCCACGGCGCTTCAGCCAGGCGACGGTGGGCTGGAGCAGCGCCGTGATCAGCAGCGCGGCCACGAACGCCAGCACCACCAGCTGGATGGACGTGATGGCCTTGGCCAGCACCCAGATCGTGCCCGCCAGGACGAGCAGCCGCCAGCCCGCCTCGGCGGCGACCCGTACGCCCCAGGGCACGGCGGCCACCGGGTCGGGGCGGGGCGCGACGGCGGGCGCGTAGGCCGGCGGGGCGGGGACCGAGTTGGCCGGCTGGTGCGGCGCGTCCTCCGGTGCGCCGGTGGACCGGCCGTCGGGGTACGGGCCGGGGGACGCACCGTACGCGTCGTCGCGCGGCGCCCCGGAACCGTCCGCGCGCTCGGCACGCCTCAGCTCTTCCGGGTCGCTCTCGGCCGCCGCGGCCTCCGCGCGCCGCCGCTGGTCCTCCAGCCGCTCTGCGATCCGCGTCAGACCGGCGCCGAGGCCACCGACCCACTGAGGCAATCTGGACATGTCGCTTCCTCTTCCCCTCCCGCCCCCCGGTGCTGTCAGGACGACGTTACCGGTGACAGGCGCGCGAAACCCCCGACGCCGTCGCGGTCGGGGGTTTCGCGTGCGAAGCGGAGCGGCGGCCGTCTTGCGCAGGGGCCGCCGCACGCGTTGCTAGTACCAGTGGTTGGCCTGCCAGAAGGACCAGGCGCCGCACGGGCTGTTGTAACGGCTGTTCATGTAGTTCAGCCCCCACTTTATCTGGGTGGCCGGGTTGGTCCGCCAGTCGGAGCCGGCGGAGGCCATCTTGGTGCCGGGCAGCGCCTGGACGAGGCCGTAGGCACCGGAGGAGGCGTTGGTGGCCCGGTAGTTCCAGCCGGACTCGTGGTCCACGATGTTGCTGAAGCACTGGAACTGGTCGCCCGGCAGCATCTGACGGGCGATCGCCTGCGTCTCGGCGATGCTGTAGGACGCCTTGGCGGTGAAGGTGGACGCGTCCCGCGCGGCGGAGCGGGAAGCCTCTTCCTTCTCCTTCTCGCGCTTCTTGGCGTCCTCCTCGGCCTTCGCCTTCTTGTCGGCGGCGTCCTTCTTGTCCTGCGCATCCTGGGCGGCCGCCTTGCGGGCCTCCTCCTGCGCGGACTTCAGCGCCGCGGCGTCAGCCTGCGTGGACGCCTCGTCCGCCTGCTGCGTCAGGGGCGCGGCCTGCACCTGGGCCTGCTGGCCCGCGGGGATGTCGGCGATCGTGGCGTCGGCCGCGGTGGCCTCGGTGTGGGCGACCGAGCCCTGCTCCTGACCTGACGCGACACCGACAACGGCGCCGACGGTGGTGACCGCGGTGGCGGAGGCCACGGCGAATCCCCGGACCGAAATCCGGCTCACACGCTTTCCTTCCAGCATCGTCCGCATAGGTGACCTCGCGGACGCAATCGTGCCCCTGGCGCTGGTCTCCCCTTGTTCCGGCCCCGAACGAGCGGAGGGGACGGCTGGTCACGGGAGGCACTGGCCCGGTACGTACCCCTCGGGGTCCGCGTGGTGCTCGGGCGGCATACGGCGCGCTATGCAGTTCTCGGGGTTCCGCACCGCTGGGGGTGCTGGTGTGCCGTATGCGGGGCCTGACAGGAACCAGACTTTGCCCGAAGCGGAGTCGTCGAATCAATTCTCCGTTGCGTGTGAAAGCTCACACCTCGTTTGGCCCGGATGATTTACGGAAATGCCCGCGCAGCACGGCGCCGCCCGGCTAAGCTTCTGCGCTCCCGCCGGACGGCGCCCCATGCCACACCCGGTCAGATCCGGCCGTCCTCCAGCATTTCGGTCACCAGCGCCGCGATCGGCGACCGCTCCGAGCGGGTCAGCGTCACATGCGCGAACAGCGGATGGCCCTTGAGCTTCTCGACGACCGCGACCACGCCGTCGTACCGGCCGACCCGCAGGTTGTCGCGCTGCGCCACGTCATGCGTGAGCACCACGCGCGAGTTGGCGCCGATCCGGGACAGCACCGTCAGCAGGACGTTGCGCTCCAGCGACTGCGCCTCGTCGACGATGACGAAGGCGTCGTGCAGCGAACGGCCGCGGATGTGGGTGAGCGGCAGCACCTCCAACATGCCGCGGCCCACCACCTCTTCGATGACCTCCGCGGTGGTCACCGCCGACAGCGTGTCGAAGACGGCCTGGGCCCACGGGCTCATCTTCTCCGCCTCGGTGCCCGGCAGATAGCCCAGCTCCTGGCCGCCGACCGCGTACAGCGGCCGGAAGACCATCACCTTGCGGTGCTGACGCCGCTCCAGCACCGCCTCCAGGCCCGCGCACAGCGCCAGCGCCGACTTGCCCGTACCGGCCCGGCCGCCCATCGAGACGATGCCGACCTCCTGGTCGAGCAGCAGGTCCAGGGCGATGCGCTGCTCGGCGCTGCGCCCGTGGATGCCGAACGCGTCCCGGTCGCCGCGCACCAGCCGTACGCTGCCGTCGGCCGTCACCCGGCCGAGTGCCTTGCCGCGCTCCGACTGGAGTACGAGCCCGGTGTGCACGGGCAGCCCGGCCGCCTCCGGGAAGTACGCGCTCTCCGCGGCGAAGAGGTCGTCGATCTGCTCGGCGGTGGCGGTCAGCTCCGCCATGCCCGTCCAGCCGGAGTCCGTGATGGCCAGTTCGGCGCGGTACTCCTCCGCCAGCAGGCCCACCGCGGAAGCCTTGATGCGCAGCGGCAGGTCCTTGGAGACGACCGTGACGTCGTAGCCCTCCGCCTGGAGGTTGCGGGCCACCGCGAGGATCCGCGAGTCGTTGTCGCCCAGGCGGAAGCCGGCCGGCAGCACTCCGGGGTCGGCGTGGTTCAGCTCGACCCTGAGGGTTCCGCCCAGGTCCCCGATGGGGATCGGGGCGTCCAGCCGCCCGTACCGCACCCGGTACTCGTCGAGCAGGCGCAGGGCCTGCCGGGCGAAGTAGCCCAATTCCGGATGATGCCTCTTCGCCTCCAGTTCGGTGACCACGACGACCGGCAGCACGACCTCGTGCTCGTCGAAGCGGGACATGGACCCTGGATCCGCCAGCAGGACGCTGGTGTCGAGGACATAGGTGCGCCGGCCGTTCTCACGGCGCTGCTTGCTGTTCACCACGGGTGGACGTACCCCCTCGGATGAGGTCGGGGTGCGACGGCGTCGCGGGAGAGAAGTCGCCGCGCCGTCGGGCGGCGGGCGACGGGACCGGGCTCGGACCCTCGTGCGCGGGCCGAGCGCCGGCCCTCCGCGTCGCCCGTGCGGTCCGCACGGTCGTCCGTGGTGTGCAAAGGGCCTCCCGGGCGGACGGCCCCGTGCCGTCCGCTGAGATACGGCATCCGATGACTGGTCCTGCCGGATACCGACCTGGAAGGGATATTCCCGCGAACGCGCGCCCCCATGCAATGGCATATGACGCACGGTCGGTGAACGCTTGGTTACGGCTTTGGCGCGGGTGGAGTCCCGCGCCGGGAGTTCGTGATCCGGGTGGCCTAAAAGCCGTAACGGCGGTGACGGGCGGCGTAGTCGCGCAGGGCGCGCAGGAAGTCCACCTTGCGGAAGGCCGGCCAGAAGACCTCGCAGAAGTAGTACTCCGAGTGGGCGCTCTGCCAGAGCATGAAGCCGGAGAGCCGCTGTTCGCCGCTGGTGCGGATCACCAGGTCCGGGTCCGGCTGGCCGCGGGTGTAAAGGTGCTCCGAGATGAGGTCGATGTCGACGATGTCGGCCAGTTCCTCGAAGGTGGTGCCGCGCTCGGCGTGGTCCAGGAGCAGCGAGCGCACCGCGTCCGCGATCTCCTGGCGGCCGCCGTAGCCGACGGCGACGTTCACCAGGATGCCTGTGTGGCCCTCGGTGGCCTGCTCGGCCTCCTTGAGCACCCGCTGGGTGTCGGAGGGCAGCAGGTCGCGGTTGCCGACGTGGTGGACCCGCCAGCGGCCGTCGGCGGCCAGGCCGCGCACCGTGTTCTCGATGATGCCCAGCAGCGGGGTCAGTTCCTTCTCGGGCCGGTCGAGGTTGTCCGTGGACAGCAGCCACAGCGTGACGACCTCGACATCGGTCTCCGCGCACCAGCCCAGCAGCTCGGTGATCTTGTCGGCACCGGCCTGGTGGCCCTGCACGGTGGTGCGGCCGTCGGCGCGCGCCCAGCGGCGGTTGCCGTCGAGGATGACGCCGATGTGCTTGGGGACCTGGGCATGATCGAGGCGGCCTTCGACCCGGCGGGCGTAGAGCCTGTAGACGAGGTTGCGCAACGCGGGCGGGTACGGGATGCGCACCCCGGAAGATCGCAGCATGTGTGGTCAAGCCCCTCCGTGCAAATGGCGGTCGCCCCCGTCGCCTCAAGTCGGCAACTTTACGTCGCGGAGGTCCCGGCGACCCAATCAGGTGTGTCACAACTCCGTGATAAGGAGATGACCATGACTGACGCCTCTGTCCACATTGCCGCGAATACGCGCTACGACTCCATGGAGTACCGCCGCACCGGGCGCAGCGGCCTCAAACTCCCCGCCGTCTCCCTGGGACTGTGGCACAACTTCGGTGACGACCGCACACTGGCGTCCCAGCGGGCGATCCTGCGCCGCGCCTTCGACCTGGGCATCACCCACTTCGACCTGGCGAACAACTACGGCCCGCCGCCCGGTTCGGCCGAGCTGAACTTCGGAAAGATCTTCGCGCAGGACTTCCGGCCCTACCGCGACGAGATCGTCCTCTCCACCAAGGCCGGATATCTCATGCACCCCGGGCCGTACGGCGAATGGGGTTCGCGCAAATACCTCCTCTCGTCGCTGGATGCCTCGCTGAAGCGGATGGGCGTCGATTACGTCGACATCTTCTATTCGCACCGATTCGACCCGGACACTCCGCTGGAGGAGACGATGGGCGCCCTGGCGTCCGCCGTCCAGCAGGGCAAGGCGCTCTACGTGGGCGTCTCGTCGTACTCCTCCGAGCAGACCCGCGAAGCCGCCCGCATCCTGCGGGAGATGGGCATACGGCCGCTGATCCACCAGCCCTCGTACTCGATGATCAACCGCTGGACGGAGGACGACGCGCTGCTGGACACCCTGGAGGCGGAAGGCATGGGCTGCATTTCCTTCGCGCCGCTGGCCCAGGGCCTGCTGACGGACAAGTACCTGAACGGCATTCCGGAGGGCTCGCGCGCCTCCCAGGGCAAGTCGCTCGCCCCGGGGCTGCTCTCGGAGGACGTACGGCGGCGGCTGCGCGGCCTGAACGACATCGCCGCGCGCCGCGGCCAGTCGCTCGCCCAGCTGGCGCTGTCCTGGGTGCTGCGGGACGAGCGGATGACCTCGGCGCTGATCGGGGCGAGCAGCGTGGCGCAGCTGGAGGCGAACGTGGCCGCGGTGGGCGCCCCGAAGATCACGGACGAGGAATTGTCCGAGATCGAGGAGTTCGCGAAGTCGACCGACGGTGTGAACATCTGGGCCAAGCGCGGCTGATTCTGTTCGGTCTGCGACGCCTTTACGGAACACTCCCTACCTTCCGTAGAGACGTTCGCACGTTCCGTGTACGAAACCCGCCCTGGCGTGATCATGGCGAGATCCATACCCGGGCACAAAAAAGCGGGCCGGTCCGTGGGGGGGATACGGACCGGCCCGAGGGGGGGTTTCCACCATAACCCCGCCGAGGGGGTGCTCCGTGCAACTTCGGGTGGAACGGCGCGCCCGGATTTTGGATCAAGACGCCGCCGCGCCCCCCAGAAGCACCCCGAGAAACGCTCCGATGATCATGAAAGGGCCGTACGGGATGGCCTGTTTGAGCCCATCATCACGGCGTTCCGCGCGTCCGGCGCGCCGCAGCAGGACCCCGCAGCCGTAGAGCGCGCCGAGCAGCAACCCCGCGAACGCGCCAGTGATCAGAATTGCCCAGCCGTACCACCCAAGAGTGACCCCCAGCCCGATCGCCAACTTGACGTCCCCCAGCCCCATTCCCGCCGGATTGACCAGATAAAGGACGAAATAGAACCCGGCGAGGGCGAGCCCTCCGAGCATTGCCCCGCCCCACGACCCGGCCGCCTCGGTACCGAGCGCCGCACCCCCCAGCAGGAGCACCGCACCGCCTGCCAACGGCAGGGTCAGCACATCCGGCAGCCGCCGCACGCGCCAGTCGACCACGGCGAGCAGCACCGCCACCGGGGCGGCCGCCAGCCAGGCCACCAGCTCGGGACGGGGACCGGTGGCGGCGGCCAGCAGTACGCACACCACCGCCGTGACCAGCGCGATCGGCACCACGCGCGGCCCATACGGCCCACACGAACGGCAGCGCCCCACACCCAGCCACCCCCGCCACGGACCGACAACCGGATGCCCACCCGGACAGCGGACCCGCCACGCCTCCCCCGGCTCAACAGCCAGCCGATAAGCAGGCCGCGGCACGAGCACCCCGGCCGCGGCCCCGTACACGGCGGCAAGAACCATCAGCATCACAGCCACACGGCCGACCCTAGGCTGATAAAACGCTCCCCATGACCCACTGGCAGAACGGATCAGGAACGCTCCGCTTCGTACAGGGGGGTGGCGGGGAAACGACGGGGGCGGAAGCCGTTGGGGTGGGCGAAGCCGGTGAGGGCGGGAAGGGGGTGGCTGGAATCTCGGCGGCAAGCGGGCCGGGGGCGCCCGGCGGGCCGGTGCCTCCCCACGCCCCAAAGGCGCCCGGCGGGCCGGTGGCCCCCTGCACCCCAGTGGTGCCCTCCGGCGACACCGCGCCCCCCGGCCGGGCGGCGATCCCCCTGGAGATCGCCGCGTCCTACCGCGCGCGCAGCCGCGGCCTCCTCGGGCGCGACGGCATCGACGGCGCCCTGCTCCTCACCCCCGCGAGCGCGGTCCACACCTTCCGTATGCGCTTCGCGATCGACGTCGCCTACCTCACCCGGGACCTCACCGTGCTCACCGTCCGCACCATGCGGCCGGGACGGCTCGGGCTCCCCCGTCTCCGCGCCCGGCACGTCCTGGAGGCGGAGGCCGGCGCGATGGCCCGCTGGGGCCTGCGCCCCGGCGTACGCGTCACGGTCGACACCCCCTGATCTTCCCGTACTTCGGTCCTCCACCCGCTCGACAGCTCGGCACCGCCCCACGCCGCATCAGCTGGTGGCTCGTCTCCCTGCCGCGGGCCGGCCTCTCCCAGGGCAGGAGCAAGCAGACAGGCCCGCGTGATGCGCTTCCAGCTGATCGCGCGTGATCGGTGCGAAAACGACCATAGGGCACATACCCGCATATGTACTATCTTCCAGCGCCAACCAGCCGTCCGACTCCGCGCAATTACCCCTTCCAGTCGGCAACCGGCGCCGACAACCGCGAGATGGCGCCTCCGCGCCGTCAACCCAGGCATGACCGCGCCGCGCCGCACGCATGATCGAACGCCGCCCCCGCTACGCGGTGCCCCCGCGCAGATACCGGCTCACATCACCGACAAGCCGCATCCGGACACGCCGCTCCACAAACCGCCACCGTCCGCCCCGACGCTCGAACCGATCCCGGTACCGACCGGCGGCGATGACCTGCAACGGCAACTAGGGCAACGCCTGCAACACAGTGACGTACGACCGCGCGTCCGCCGTACCGGCCCGCTCGTCGACCTCGATCGCCACATTGGACGTGACGTGCTGGGTCCGCGGCGCACCGTCGGCGTAAACGATCAGCGCGTCCCTGAACATCCGCTCCATCGCCTCGGCCCCCTGACCGGCGCGCCGATCCCGATGAAGGTCGCATCGGCCGGCAACACGCCGAGCCCGGCGAAGCCACTGTCGTCCATGAGCTCGGCGTAGCGCGCGATCAGGTTCCCGATGGACCGGTGGCCGGGTGCCGGGTCGGGCGCGATGGACATGGCCGTACCTCCAAGGCGTCGGGATCCTCAGCGGTCGATCACATCACCTCGGGCGGCCCGCAGCAGCCCTCCGAGAACCTGAGGGCTGGTGACGATGACGGTGGACGGTTCATCACTCTCGCGAAGAAGCACGGTCCTGCCGGCGGCCTCCGCGAGTTCGACACAGTTGCTCGCGTTGCCGCTGTAGGAGGACTTCTGCCAGCCAAGCATGGACACGGTTGAGGTCCATCCTTTCGTAGCCGTCGGCCTAAGCGCGCACCAAGCCTTGCACATCAGGCCCGCTTAACAGTCGATAGTTCCGCCCTGGACGGCCCGCAGCAGCCCTCCGATCACAGCAGAGCCGGCAGTGACAACTATGGACGGCTCATCACTCTCGCGAACCAACACTGCACCATCAGCACCCACCGCGAGCTCCAAGCAATTGTTGCCTTCGCTGCTGTGGGACGACTTCTGCCAGCTAAGGGAAGACAAGGGACCGCCTCTTTCAAAGCTCGCTGATGACTTGATGAAGAAGCTCACGATACGCGGACTCTTGAAGTGCCACGTCCTCGAAGCAACGCATGAAAGTGCGGTACTTCTCCAACTGGTAACCCGCATACACGTACTCAGGTCCATGCTCGAAGTCCAACTGCACCGTGTCCAGTTGCGGAACCGCCCGAAGACGTAGAGCACCGCCCGACCGGCACCGGGAAAGATCCCGGCCGAGTAGGGGGTCACGAGCACGGTGACGTGTAACAGCTCGCTCAACTCGGCTACATGACAGAGCCGTTCCTTGGCAACTCGTCGGCCGCCGAACTGCATGTGTAGCGCCGCCTCGTGAATGATCGCCTTGAGGGGCGTCGGGTCATCACCGTAGAGCATCTCCTGCCGCTTGATCCTGCGGGAGACGCGATGCTCGATCTCCGGAGGAGACAGCGCGGGAATGGACTGCCGAAAGATGATCCGCGCGTAACCGACGGTCTGCATCAGCCCAGGCAGGTGAGCAATCTGCGCCGTACTGATCGACGTAGCGCGGTGCTCCAGCTCGGCGAGATCGAGTAGCCCCGACGGCAGCAATTGCCCGGTACTCGTCCCACCATTGCCGACCATGCCCCACCGTCATGTCGGCGAGAGCAGCGATGTACGCCTCATCCACACAGCCGTAGTGGTGCGCGAACATACGTACCCGCTCGGCACTCACCCCGAAGCGCCCGGACTCGACGCTGCCACTCGCTCGCCGAACTCAGCGGCCACGCACACGTATGCCGACGACTGGGACTGGTACGCACTCGATCCGAACTGCCTCGGAGCGGACGGCAAGATTGTGTGGTGCGAGCTGTACCGCTGAGCCAATCGGTCAGTCGGCTGCCGTCAGGGCGTCCGGCCTGGCAGCTGTGACGACGGGCTCGGGCGCATTCGGCGACTGACCCGCTGCCGTACGGGCCTCCGCCCTGCGCTGCAACACCCCCGCCCACAGCGCCGCGAGCATCGCTGCCACGCCGACCGCCGCGCCCACCCAGGCCACCGACGTGTAGCCGAAACCTGCGTCGATCGTGAGGCCGCCCAGCATGGGAGTGAGGGTGATGCCGACGTTGAAGGCGGAGGTGTTGACGGCGGGAGCCAGGGTGGGGGCGTCCGGGGCGAGGGTGAAGACGCGGGACTGGACCACCGGGTTGGTGAGGTAGCCGGTCAGGCCGAGGGTGAAGATCAAGGCGATGGTCGCGGGCAGGTTCGTGGCCGTCAGTGCCAGTAGTGCGGAGGCGATCGTCAGTGCGCCGATGCCGAGGAAGAGGGTGCGCAGGGGGTGGCGGTCGGCGGTGCGTCCGCCGAGGGTCATGCCGAGGAGGCCGCCGACGCCGTACAGGGCGAGTACGGCCGGTACCAGCCCGGACGGCAGTCCGCTCACTTCGGTCAGCAGGGGTGCGAGGTAGCTGAACGTGACGATGGCGACGCCGAAGCTCAGGGTGGTGAGGAGGTAGGAGACCCATAGGGCGGGCCGGGCCATGGCTTTGAACTCCCGGCGGGGGGAGGGGAGTTCGGCGTGCGGCGCCCGACCGGCGGGCAGTACGGCCAGCAGGGCGAGCAGGCTGATGACGGTCAGGGCGAGCACGGCCCAGAACGCCGCGCGCCATCCCACGTGCTGACTCAGCACCGTGCCGGCCGGTACGCCGACGATCGTCGCGAGCGTGAGGCCGGTGCCGACGACCGACAGCGCCTTGCCCTTGGCGCCGGCGGGCACCAGGCTCACCGCCGTCGCGGCGGCCACCGCCCAGAAGCCCGCGTACGCGAAGGCGCTGACGACCCGCGTCGCGAACAGCACCCCGTAGCCCGGGGCCAGGGCACCGATCACGTGTCCCGCGATGAAGACGAGCTGGAAGGCGATCAGTGCGGTCCGGCGCGGCATGCGCAAGGTGGCCACGGCGAGTACGGGCGCGCCCACGACCATGCCGATGGCGAACGCGGACACCAGCAGTCCGGCGTCGGGGATGGAAACTCCGAGGTCGGTGGCCACATTGGGCAGCAGCCCCGCGAGCATGAACTCGGAGGTGCCCTGGGCGAAGATTCCCAGGCCGAGGAGGTGGACGGCTATGGGTATGGCTTTCACGTGCTTCTGCTCCTGCTCCGGTTTTCGGATACGGCGCGGGCGTAATCGCCCGGCGTTATGTATTGACCAGTCCAAAACGAAGGCACAAGAGAAGGCGGGCCGCCTAGCGCGTCGGCCCGCCCCTCACAAAGCCGCCATGACCCCCTCCACGACCCCGCGCAGCGCGGTCCGGCCGGCCCCGCAGCGCGCCGAGACGCGCAGACCGCCGACGGCCGCGATGACCAGGTGCGCGAGGGCACTGACGTCCTTGTCCGCGGCGATGTCGCCGTCCCGCTGCCCGGACGCGAGCGCCGCGCGGATCACTTCCAGCCGCAGCCGGTAGTCCCGGGCCAGTTCGCCCGCGACCTGCTGGTCGCGGGCCGCGACTTCGACGGCGGTGTTGACCACCAGGCATCCCCGCCGGTCGTCCTGGTCGCCGCACTCCTCCTCGACGACCCGCTCAAGGTGCGTACGGATCTTCTCCCGTACCGGCAGATCGCTCTCCATCAGCGCGAACAGTTCACCGTTGCGCTCGCCCATGTAGCGGCCGAGCGCCCGCTCGAAGAGGTCGTGCTTGCTCTTGAAGGTGTTGTAGATGCTGCTGCGGCCGAGGCCGGTCGCCTCGCACAGGTCCTGCGTGGACGTGGCTTCGTAGCCGGCGGCCCGGAACGCGTGCATCGCCGCGTCGACCGCCCGCTCCTCGTCGAACTTCCTGGGGCGGGGCATGGGGATGACGGTACAGGTATTGGAACGCTCAGTTCAATACGAGTGGCCGACCCCATGCCCGGCGGCCCGGCCTACTTCAGGTGCCGGACGAAGAACCGCGCCGCGTCGTCCCCCGCGAACCGCGGGACGCCGGTGTGCCCGCCCATGTTGGCGTGCAGGGTCTTCTCCCTGGAGCCGAAGGCGTCGAACAGGTCCAGGGCCGCCTGCCGGTCGTTCCTCTCGTCGTCCCACTGGAGCAGGACATGCAGCGGAATGGTGACCTGCCGGGCCTCCTCGAACATCGCGCGCGGCACGAGGCTCCCGGCGAAGAGCCCGGCGGCCACGATGCGCGGCTCGACCACCGCCAGCCGGATGCCGATGGAGATCACTCCCCCGGAATATCCGACCGGGCCGCCGATCCCGGGGAGGGACAGGAGGGCGTCCAGGGCGGCCTGCCATTCCGGCACCGCCTCGTCGACCAGCGGGAGGACGAGAGCGTCGACGATCTCGTCGGTGACCGGCTCGCCGGCCTCCATCGCCCGGCGCAGGTCGGCGCGGGCCTGCTCGGCGGCGGGCCGGCGGGGCCGATCGCCGCTCCCGGGGAGCTCGATGGTGGCCGTGGCGAAGCCCTCGGCCGCGGAGTGCCGGGCCCGGTCCACCAGTCGGGGGTACATCTGGCGCAGTCCGAGGGGAGGGTGGCCGAGGAGGATCAGCGGTGCAGGTGCGGGTGCAGGTGCGGATTCGGAATCGGATGCAGGTCCGGATGTGGATGTGGATGCGGATCCGGGCGTCCACAGAATGCCGGGAATCTCACCGAGGATGAATTCGCGTTCGAGGACGCCGTCGTCGAGACGCCGCTCAGAAATGAAGCGCACGGTCGTGCCTTTCGGGAGTGCTCGGAGGCGGCGCTCCCGGACGACGACCTATCGTCCGACCGTGACCCCGGAGGGGAGCACCCATGTCGATACGTTCACGGGTACCACCTCCTCATTTCCTCGCACGGCCTCCGGAAAAGTAGCAGTAGTGGCCGTACTCCGCCAACGAATTTCTCCGCCCTCGTGTACGCGGAGAGCTGCCCCTGGTGTCCCCGGAGCTCTAACGCCCCGCCCGCGGAAAGCTCACCTCCACCCGCCGATTCTTCTTCCGCCCGTCCTCCGTCCCGTTGTCCGCTATCGGGTACTCCTCGCCGTAGCCGCGGATCTGGAAAGTGATCGTCGGGCCGAGGGCCTTGGCCAGTTCACGCTGGACGGCGTTGGCGCGGTCCTTGGAGAGGACCAGGCCGTGGGCGGACGTGCCCAGGTTGTCGGTGAAGCCGAAGACGCGCAGGTTGGTGGCGTGCTGTTGCTTGATTTCGGTGGCGATGGTGCTGATGCGGGAGAGCGCTTCGGGGGTCAGTTCGGCGCTGTCCTTGCCGAAGAGGACCTCGGCCTGGAGGGCGAAGGTCACGTTGGCGTTGGTGTCCTGGCGCCGCTCGGCGCCGTCGTCGGTCTCGACGATGGACTTGATGTTGAGGACCTTGGCGGGGGCGAGCGTGGCGCCCTGGACCATCCGCAGGTCCGGGTCGCGCGGGTCGATCTTCACCGGGGCGGTGGTGTCCTCGGAGACGCCGGGCGGGTCGTCGGCGCGGGCGGCGGTCGGGCCGAGGGTGACGGCCAGGAGGAGGGCGGCGGCCGTGGTGACGGCGGCGCGTGCCGTACGGGTCCTGGTCCCGGACGTGGTGGCCATGGGTCAGTCCGAGATCGTGACGGTGGCGGGCGGCAGGGTCGGCAGCTGGAAGTCGACCTCGGTCACCTTTTCCGGCGGGGCCGGGAACTGGGCGAACAGGGGCCGGCTCTCCCCGGGTTTGAGGCCGCTGAGCCCGGTCGTACACAGGCATTCGCCCTCGGTGTCGCGCAGCACCAGGTAACGCTTCTTGCCGGCCTTGTCGACCAGGGTGGCGCCGGAGACGGAGGAGCGCGAGCGCATGCCGGTCTCGTTGGAGCGCCAGTTGATCGCGTTGAAGATCTTGGTGCCCTTGTTGGTGACCGTACCGCTGACCGTGACGAAGCCGCCGGAGTCGCGGACCGCGGAGTGCAGGGTGACGACCACCCCGTCCGGGCCCTTCATCTCGCCGATGGCCTGGGTGGTGTCGGCGGCCGGGGTGCCGCGGCCGGTGTGCTTCGGGGCGGCGGCCCGTGTCGGGGGTTTGCCGTCGTTCGCGCCGCCGCCGTCGTCCCCGCCGCAGCCGCTCACGACGAGAGCGAGCCCGGCGGCGATCGCCGCGGCGGCCACTCTCCTGGCCTTCGAAGGGCGCCCGGTACTCATGGATGCGATTCCCTCTGCTCGTCGTCGGCTGGTCATTCGGCAAGGCGTACGGAGAACAGGTCGGACGCTTCCGGCAGCTCGCCGCGCGGGTCGGCGGGGTCGATCGTCCACTTCTTGCCGTGCTCGCAGACGAGGTCGAGGGGAGGGCCGGGCGCGGGGCCGTCGCCGGGCGCGGGTTCCCCGGCAGGCGGGTCGCCGTCCTCGTCCTGGCCCTGGCCCCCGCTCTGGCCCTGGTCCCCGCCCTGACCCGTACCGGGCGGCCCCGGCTCCCGCTGCGGACCCGCGGCGCAGCGCGGCTCCACCACCGCCTTGGCCCGCGCCGACGCGTGCTTGCCCTCGGTCCCCGGAATGACCGAACGGCCCACCGTCTTACGGGTGTCGGCCCGGACGGCGAACGACGTGGGGTACGAGCCGGGGGTGCACGTCGCGTCGGCGTCGTTGCGCCCCGCGAACCACTGGGCGTTCGTACACGCCTCGTCGCCGGGTACGCCACGGCCGTCGAGGAAGTCGCGCCAGGGCGCGCCCGTACGGACCGCGTCCAGGAGCTTCGTGGTCAGCTGGTCGCGGTACTTCTGCCCGGCCGCGAGGGCCGCCGCGTCGGCCGCGGTCTGCGCGGAGTTGCGTACCGCCGCGGCCTGACCGACCGCGAAGAACGCCAGGGCCAGGAAGAGCAGGCCCGCCACGGCCACGATGTAGACGGGGAACGCCTGCCCGGAGTCCCGGGCCCGTCGCGCGTCCCCTTCCGGCCCGGCGCGCCGCGCCCGCCGGCGGGACGCGCTCCGCGTCAGATGCCCACGACCTGGGAGATCTTGTTCGAGATGGCCGTGGCGATCTGGCTGCCGAAGTCCGTGGTCGACAGCACCAGTACGATCGCCACCACCACGGCGATGATGCCCAGGTACTCGATCGAGGTCTGCCCCCGGTCGTTCGTGGTCCGACCCCGGTCGTTCGAGGTCTGTCCCCGGTCGTTTCCGAACAACCGCTTCGCCATCGTGTTCCCCTCCATGGGCGGCCGGGCCGCTCCGGTCCGGATGGTCTGCCCCCGTGGTGTCGCCGCGCGAGCGGGCGCCGTACGGGCGGGCCCGGTTCGGACGGGCACCGGACGCCCGTGCACCGAACGTGAGCACACTGCGCACACACACGCTCGCGACACGAGAAACGTACGCCGGAACACCGGTCCCGGAACAGGGCACACGGCCCCATTCCTTTCCCGGTGAACCGAGTTGAAGCATCGGGGGGCCCTTCGGGCCGTCCGGTCCGCCCGGCAGCGCCGTCCCCTCCGCCGCGCCCGGCTCTCCCGGTACGCCCGTTCGGTCCGACGGCATCGGTCCCACCCCCGCCCCGTCCTCGTCGGCAGCGCCGTTTCCGGATGTCCCGGTGTGCCCGGCGGTGCGGCCGGGGCCGGGGAACACATGGATGCCGACTGTGCCATATACCGTTGCGTACGCGAAGGGCGCACGCACAACAGGGGGCCGTTTCGAGACGCGGAAACCGCGTGTGCGGTATGTGAGTTGACGCACCGCCCGCGTAGCACCGCTCATTTGCCCATGATTGAGCCGAAGTCGGTGCCCGAGCCCAGGAAGAAGCCCGCGACCAGCAGGATCATCGTGCCGGGCACCATGAACGTGGTCACGACCACGGTGGCCTTGGGCACCGCGCGGGCGGCGCGGCGGCGGGCGTTCTGCGCATCGGTGCGACGCATGTCATCGGCGATCTGGATGAGCGTGTCCACGATCGGGGACCCGAGTTCCTCACCCTGCTGGAGTGCGGTGACGAACTGGGCCACCTGATCGGAGTCGTTGCGTCTGCGCAGTTCCTCGAACGCCTCGCGGCGGCTGACGCCCATGTCCATCTGCCGCAGGGTGATCCGCAGCTCGTCGGCCCAGGGACCCTCGTACTTGTCGGCCACCCGGTCCAGGGCCTGCCGGAAGCCCAGTCCGGCGCTGACCACGACGGCGAGCACGTCGAGGAAGTCGGGCAGGGTGCGTTCGATGGTGTCCTTGCGTTGGCGAATGGCGGCCCAGATGCCGACCTCGTTCCAGAAGAGGCCGAAGGCGAACAGCAGGAGGGCGAGCAGGAGCTGGGAGCGCAGCAGCATGACGAGCGCGCCGCCGAAGCCGAGGAAGCCGTAGACCGCGCGGCGGGCCGCGTAGCGGTCCACGGTGAGGCCGCCCGGGTTGCCCGCGAGATCGATGCGCCTGCGCACCTTGGCCACTCTCTTCTCACCCATCAGGCGTAGGACGAGTGGCGCGTAGCGCATGCCCATCCGGTCCACCGCCGAGCCGACGACGGTGGTACGGGAGGACCCCATCTCCAGGGCGACGGCGATGTCCGGGGGCAGCCTGGCCTCGCGGCGGTAGAGGGCGATGCCGTAGCAGATGCCCGCGACGGAGAGGGCGAGCGCGAGGGCCAGGAGGAGGCCGGTCGTTCCGATTCCCATGGGTGGGTGCCTTCTGGAGGGGAGGTGCGGCGGGCGCGGTCAGACGTCGATCTTGGAGATGCGGCGGATCACGAAGAAGCCGACCGCGTACAGGACACAGGCCACGACCACCGCGGCCTGCCCCAGGAACGTGGCCGTCATCCGGTCGATGGCCCCGGGCGCGATGCGGTCCATCAGCAGCAGCGTGCCCAGGCCGAGAAACGGCACGACGTACGCCGTGACGACGACCTGGGAGAGCTGGGTGCGCACCTCGCGCCGGGTCTCCTTGCGCTCCTCCAGGGTCTTGGTGAGGTTGCGCAGCGAGCCGACGACCGTGCCGCCCGCGCGGTTGGACAGCACGAGGGTGGTGACGAGGACGACCAGTTCGCGCGAGGGCAGGCGGGCGGCCAGCTCGTCCAGGGCCTCGTCGAGGGAGTGGCCGACGGCGAGCTTGTCGGAGACCTTGGCCAGTTCCTCGCCGGCCGGCGCCTCCAGCTCCTCCGCCGCCATGCCCAGGGCGGTGCGCAGGGCCAGCCCGGCCTGGGTGGCGTTGGCGAGGATGCGGGACAGTTCGGGCAGCTGGTTGATGAACCGCTCGATACGTTTCTGCCGCTGCCAGTTGAGGAAGGCGTACGCGGCCCAGACCGCCGCCAGCGCGGCGATCGGCCCGAAGAAGGGCGCCAGGACCGCCTGGGCGACCAGCCACACCCCGGCGACCACGGCTAGCAGGCAGACGAAGAACTCGCCGGGGGTGACGTCCAGGCCGGTGGCGGCCAGCCGCAGTTCGAGGCCGCGGCCGAGGCGGGTGGCGCGCAGCCGGCGGTCGACGCCCGTGAAGCGGCGGCCGCGGCCCGTCCGGGGCAGGCCGGGGTCGTCGGAGAGCCGGTCGACGAGGGCCTGGTGGCGCTCGCGTCCGGTCGCGTACAGCCGCAGGCCCACCACGGCCAGCACCGCGCAGAGCAGCGTGGTGCCGAGGGTGAGCAGGGCGATGCTGTCCAGGGACATGGGGTTACGTCCGTCCTCCTGCTGCGGGCTGCGGGCTTGCGGGCGGTGGGACTACGGGGCTGTCACAAGACCTCTCGGGTGGCGAGCCGGCCGTCGGTGGCGGCGACGCCGAAGGCCGGGGGTACGGGTTCGTCGGCCAGGTAGAGGCGTTGGGCGACCCGGCGCGGCAGCGGGAAGTAGCGGAAGCGGCCGCGTACGGTGCGGTCGGCGCCGCTGGGCTCGGCCTCGAAGCGGCAGACGGTGGCGAGGCGGTAGTCGGCGTGGCCGTGCGAGTCCAGGATGGCGATCTCGCCGATCCGGCGGGAGCCGTCGGCGTGCCGGGCGATCTGCACGATGCAGTCGACGGCGCTGTTGATCTGATCCCGCAGCGCCTCGAAGGGGACCTTGACGTCCGACATGGAGGCGAGCGTCTGGAGACGCATCAGGGCGTCCTCGGCGCTGTTGGCGTGCACGGTGGCCAGCGAGCCGTCGTGGCCGGTGGACATCGCCTGGAGCATGTCCAGCGTCTCGCCGCCGCGGACCTCGCCGACGATGATGCGGTCGGGGCGCATGCGCAGCGAGTTGCGTACGAGGTCGCGGATGGTGATCCGGCCCTTGCCTTCCACGTTGGGCGGCCGGGACTCCAGGCGGATCACATGGGTCTGCTGGAGCTGGAGTTCGGCGGCGTCCTCGACGGTGATGATGCGCTCGCCCTCCGGGATCAGCCCGGAGAGGGCGTTGAGCAGGGTGGTCTTGCCCGCGCCGGTGGGCCCGGAGACCACGACGTTGAACTTGGCGCGCACCAGCGCCGCCAGCAGCATCACCATCCCGTCGTCGAGCGTGCCCATGCCGATCAGCTCGGGCAGCGTGTAGGCGCGGGGGAAGCGGCGGATGGTGAGGGTGGCGCCGTTCAGGGCGAGCGGCGGGATGATGACGTTGACGCGCTCGCCGGACGGCAGCCGCGCGTCGACCATCGGATTGGACTCGTCCACCCGGCGGTTGACGGTCGAGACGATGCGCTCGATGGTCTGCATGAGCTGTTCGTGGGAGGCGAAGCGGACGGGTACGAGTTCCACCCGGCCGTGCCGCTCCACATACACCTGGTCAGGACCGTTGACCATGATCTCGGTGACCGAGGCGTCTTCGAGCAGCGGTTCCAGGACGCCGAGGCCGAGCGCCTCGTCCACCACCCGGCGGATGAGCTGCGCGCGCTCGGCGGTGGACAGGACCGGGCCCTCGCGGCTGATGATGTGGCCGAGAACGCGCTCCAGGCGGGTGCGGCGCTCGGCCGCGGCCAGCGCGGACATCTCGGCGAGGTCGATCTCTTCGAGCAGCTTGGCGCGGTAGACGGCGACGAGATGGCCGTCCTCGCGGCCGGACGGCGGGGCCTCCGGCGCGGCGATGCGGGCTTTGAGGCTCATGGGGCGGTCGTTCCTCCGGGTTCCGCGGGCAGGGCCATGGTGGCGGTGCGGGTGGCGTGCCAGGGGCCGACGCCGGGAAGGAGGGTCGGGATCTCGACGGTGGCGGTGGCCTGTACCTCGTCGCCGCCCTCGGTCGCCACGACCACGGCGTCCGCGCCCGCCCAGTCGCTCATGGCCGCCTTGCCCGCCGCGACCGGGCTGGTCTTCCGGTCGGCCTCGTCCAGGGTGGCCGTACGGGCGGCGGCGCGCGCTCCCGTACCGGCCTGCTGGACGGCGTACGCGGCCAGGCCGAGTTGCACCACGGCGAGGGCGATGAGCAGCAGGATCGGCAGGAAGCCGAGGAATTCGATGGAGATCTGGCCGCGGTCGTCGCGCCGGACGCGCGGCCTGCTGCCTCTGCGGGCGCGTACCGTCCCCCTCATGTCCCCTCCTCCTCCGCCGCCCCCGCCGAACCCGTGACCGTCCCCCACGGGAAGTCCGCGACGCCGGGGAAGAGCACCGGCACCTTGAGCCCGATCCGGGCGGTGAACAGGCCGCCCTGCGCACCGCACGTGATCTCGGCGCCGCCCTGCCAGGCACCGGGCAGGTCCTTCTTCGCCGCCGCCGCGCAGGCGCCCGCGCCGCCGGTCCGGGTGGCGGTGCCCGCTCGCGCGCCTTTGTCCGCCGCGTTGGCGGCGAGCGCGTACGTATAGCCGATCAGCACGAACTGCCAGACCACGGCGAGGGCGATGAGGATCAGCGGCGCGAGGCCGAGCAGTTCGACGGAGACCTGACCGCGGTCGTCGCCCGGCCGGGTGCGGCGCATCCCTCAGCCCTCCTCGTACGGATCGGCCGGGCCGTACGAGCCGGGCGCGCCCGGCTCCGCGGCGCCCGGTCCGGCCGTCAGCGCCTTGCGCCGCCGCCCGGTCAGCGACGTACGGGCGCGGTGGCTGCCCCGCCCCTGCCGTGCGGCGGGCGCGTCGACCAGGCCCAGCTCCCCCGCCAGCGCCCACAGGGCCTGCCGGACGGTGGAGCGGGCGTCCAGGTCCTGCATCCGGCCGGCGTCGACGTACGGCTGGAGCTCCTTGAAGCCGGCCGGTACGGGTGTGCGCGCGACGCGGGTGCCGGTGGCCTTGGCGACCAGCGGCGGCTGGATCTCGGTGTTGCGGGTGAGGCGGTTGACGACGGTGGTGGTGTCCTCGGCCTTGCGGATCTGGAGGCGGTCCCACAGCCGTACGAGGCGCTTGGCGGCCCGTACGGCAACCACATCCGGCGTGGTCACCAGCAGCGCCACGTCGGAGAGTTCGACGGCTGCCGCGTTGGCGGACTGCATCTGGGCGCCGCAGTCCACCACCACCAGCTCATAGCGCGAGCGCAGCGCTGAGAGGACCGTACGGGCGGCCCGGTCGTCCACCTCCTCCCCGCGCTCCCCCTCCTCCGGCGCCAGCAGCAGGCCGAGGCCGGTGTGGTGGGCGTGCACGGCGTCCTGGAGGACGCGTACGGAGATGTCCTGGATGCCCACCAGGTCGACGATCGAACGGCGGAACTGGACGTCCAGATAGGAGGCCACATCGCCGGACTGGAGGTCCATGTCCACCAGCGCGACGCTGCGCCCGGCGGCGCGCGCGGCAAGGGCCAGTTGGACGGCGGTGAGGGTCGTCCCCACGCCGCCCTTGGCGCCCGTGACGGTGACGAGCGTCCCGGCAGGCCCGGCCGCCGCCTCCTGGCCGCCGCCCAGGTGCACCCGTACGCCGGTCGCCCACTGGGCGGCGGCCTGCACCCGGGCGGCCAGTTCGTCGTAGCCGAGCGGCAGGCCGACGACGCCGCGCGCGCCGGCGTCCATGGCGGCGGCGAACAAGGCGGGACCCGCGTCGGCGGTGATCAGCACGACGCCGACCGCGGGGAAGCGCAGCGCGATGTCGCGGATCAGCTCCAGCGCGGGCACCGGGCCGATGCGCTCGTGGACGAGGACGACCTCGGGGAGTTCGTCCACGGCCGCGGACGGCGGGGCCGCGGCACCGGCCACCGACCGGGACGCGGCCTGGTCGAGGGCGTTGACCAGGGCCGTCGAGTCGGCGACCGGCGGCGCGGGCTCGGCGCCCGGCAGCTGGCCGATCAGCGAGGACACGGCACGGGCTGCGTCCGGTTCGCCGACGGCCGCGAGGATGCGGATGGTCACCTGTGCCTCCGGGTCATTTGTCGCCGTCGAGGGTGTAGGTGCGCTCGCCCGGCGGGATGGCGGCCTCGGTGCCGGGGGCGACCAGGGCGAGCCGTACGTGGGTGGCGAAGGACTCCGCGTAGGCGACGCGCTGGGCGTCCGCGGTGCTCAGCGCGAAGGTGATCGGCACCGCCTCGGTGGCGCGGCGGGTGCTGGAGGAGCGGGTGTCGCCGGGGTCCTTGTTCTCCAGCGGGGTCAGCTTGCCGCGGTCGATGACCTGCGCGTTGGCGACGATCACCTTGGAGACGGGCTTGTCCTCGGCGCGCTTGCCCTCGAAGGTGGCGTAGATGTTCACCCGCGCCCCGGGGTTGATCTTCCCGGCCACCCCGGTGGCCGCGTCGATCATGATGGCGATCTCCTGCTGTCCCGGCTTGAGCGCCGGGCGGTCGACGACCATGTCGTTCTGGAGGAGCGAGCCCTTGTGCAGGGGCGTGACGGTGATCTTCCCGCGTACCCGGGCCAGGTCGGTGACGGCGGTGTCCGGCAGCCAGCGCTCCGGTATCGCGACCTGCTCGAACTGGCCCGGATCGAGCGCCTGGTAGGCGGCCACGTCCGACTTGAGCCGGTACGCGGTGCGCTCGGGCCCGACCTTGGACTCCACGTCGCGGATCACCGACAGCACGCCGACGAACGCGCCGAGCGCGCAGAGGACCGACAGGAGCAGCAGGATCACTCCGCGGCGCTGGCGTGAGTTCATGAGTGCGGGACCTCGCTGGGGACGGGGCGGGCGGGGGCGGGTACGGCCGGGGCCGGGCGGGGCGGTTCGCACGGGTGGGGGTCCGGCGCGCGGGTGCCGGGCGGGGCGGGTACGGATGGGTTCGGTACGGGCCGGTCGGCCGTGCGCCGTTGGCTCAGCGTGCCCGTACGGCCGTCCGGCGGCCCGGCTCGGGCCCGGGGACGCCGGCCGGTGCGACCGGGGCCAGACCGCGCCGCCGCAGCAGGGAGGAGGCGGGCGTGTCGGCGTCCGGGCCGGGGAGGGAGCGCGCGGACCGGTTCGTACGGCGCGCGGCGCCCGGGCCCGCGCCCGCGGTCGGAGCGGCGGACGGCGCGCAGCAGAACGCGCACCGGTCGCCGATGAGTTCGAGACCGCACCAGCGGCACTCCTCTCTCCGTACGGACGCCACGAGCTGGTAGAGCACCGAGAGATCCGGGATGGCCGCCGCGAACTCGGCCAGCTTGCGAGTGCCCCACCAGGCCGCCGACTCGGCGGGCAGCGGGACCTCGTACGTGCCCTGCACCTGCCAGGAGCGGGCCAGCACGCCGCCGACCCAGTCGCCGGCCAGCTGGCCGCGCGCGTGGACGAGGCGGGTGGCGAAGCCGGGCGGGCGCAGCCCGGCGTCGGCGGCCCGTTCGGCGTGCCGGTCGAGGTGGACGAGGTGCGCTTCGGGGTTGGCGAGCACGGCGAAGTGCGTACCGGGGACCCAGGAACGCAGGTGGGAGCGCAGATCGGTGGCGACCCGGTCGAGCCGGGCCACGCTGCCCAGCAGGGCGCCCGCGTGCACGTAGTGGGCCAGCAGGCGGGCCGCGCAGGCCAGCAGGCCGGGGCTGAAGTCGCACAGCGACAACTGCCGGAGCTGGTGGCCCAGTACGGCGAGGCCGAGCGGCGGCAGGTCGACCGGCACGATCGCGAACCGGTCGCTCTCCAGGACGGCGCGCAGGGTGTGCAGACGGCGTACGTGGTCCGGCGGGCAGGCCGTGGAGTAGAGGGCGACGAGGTGGCCGTGGTGTTCCAGCACCGCGCCCAGCTCGGTCAGCGCCTCGTCCAACGGCTGGGCGTGCGGCGGGCGGACGACGACGGCGGCCGGGGTCTGCCGGTCGGTGGCGGGCAGCGCGAGGTCGGCGCTGGTGACTGCAATCGCGGTCGGCACGTCGCGTCCCCCACTGCGCTGCTGGCGCTGTCGGCACTGCTGTTGGCTCATGGCGCTGTCGGCACTGCTGTTGGCTCAGCACCTTATCCACGAGTTCCGCCCCGGAGAACATGTTCCGGGTTACTCGGTCCCCGTCTTGGCATCTCCTTTTCCCCGTCGCTCCCTTCTCCCGTCCCGGCCCCGGGGAATTCCGTGTTCCGCGCGACCTCTTGACACGGACATTGGTCTGGACCACCTTGTACGCCAGCACGACGCACCACGTGCAACACCAGCACCACAACAGCTCAGGGGCCCCTGAACGCGCAGCAGAACCACCAAGCTCAACTCCCCCCACGGAGGCACCAGTGGTACGCGCACGATCAGGAAGAGCAGCACATCCGGAACGACGTACAGGACGTACGGCACGACGCGGCGCGCGGGCGCTCGCGGGCCTCGCCGCCGCGGCCCTGACCGCCGCCGGCGTCGTCGCGGCCGGCACCGCCGACGCGTCCGAAGCCACTGTGTCCGCCACGGCGCAAGCCGGCCACTCCCCCACAGTGGCCCGCACCGCGGCCGTACCGAAGCACGCCGTCACCGGCTACTGGCAGAACTTCGACAACGGCGCCACGGTCCAGAAACTCAAGGACGTGGACGACGCCTACGACATCATCGCGGTGTCCTTCGCGGAGGCGACCAGAAACTCAAGGACGTGGACGACGCCTACGACATCATCGCGGTGTCCTTCGCGGAGGCGACCGGTGCGCCCGGCGCCGTCGGATTCCACCTCGACCCGGCGGTCGGCTACGGCTCCGCCGACGAGTTCAAGGCGGACATCAAGGCCAAGCAGGCGGCCGGGAAATCGGTGATCATCTCGGTCGGCGGCGAGAAGGGCGCGGTCTCGGTCGGCAACGACGCCTCCGCGAAGAACTTCGCCGACTCGGTCGGCAGGCTCATGGACGAGTACGGGTTCGACGGCGTCGACATCGACCTGGAGAACGGACTCAACTCGACTTATATGACGAAGGCGCTCAAGGCCCTGCATGCCGCGCACAGCGGTGTGGTCGTCACGATGGCGCCGCAGACGGTCGACATGCAGTCGCCGCAGAACGAGTACTTCAAGACGGCCCTGGGGATCAAGGACTTCCTCACCGTCGTCAACATGCAGTACTACAACAGCGGCTCGATGAACGGCTGCGACGGCAAGGTGTACGCGCAGGGCACGGTGGACTTCCTCACCTCGCTCGCCTGCGTCCAGCTGGAAGGCGGGCTCGCCCCGTCGCAGGTGGGCATCGGCGTACCGGCGTCCTCGCGCGCGGCGGGCGGCGGGTACGTGGAGCCGTCCGTGGTGAACGCGGCGCTGGACTGTCTGACGCAGGGCGAGAACTGCGGCTCGTTCAAGCCGCCGAAGACCTACCCCGGCCTGCGGGGCGCGATGGCCTGGTCCACCAACTGGGACGCGGCGAACGGCAATGCGTTCGCGGGGCAGGTGGGGGCGCATGTGCATGGGATGCCGTAATCCCGTAGGTGCGTGATCCCGTAGGTATGTGATCCCGTAGGTACGTGATCCCGTACGTACAGCGGAAGACCGGCCGCGCGGTGCTCGAAGCACTGCACGGCCGGCTCACGTTCTACGGGCCATAGACCGCGTATGCCTCCCGCGCCGTCACGGCTTGGGCAGTACGCACCCCGCCCGCCCCAGGTCCAGCTTGTTGCCGGTGCCGAAGCACTTGGGGATGGTGTAGATCTCCTGCGCGTAATTGATGCCCTTGCGCACGGTGACCTTGCCGTTCTCGTCGACCTCGCACGGGTTGTTCATGGTGCAGCGGCCGCCGTTCTCGTTGCCCGTGTTGTTGATGGCGGCGACCTTGCCGGAGGCGGTGTCGATGACGGGCGACCCGGACGTACCGCCGATCGTCTTGCAGGCGGGGGTGTAGCGCACGGAATCCTTCATCACATAGCCCCCCTCCTTCAACTGGTACACGAATCCGTCGATGTTGCAGGAGTACGTCTTCTTCCAGTAACCGGACACGACGGTGATCCCGGCGCCCTTGGTGGGGTGGGTGGTGGCGATGTCCAGGGCCTTGATGCCGTAGCGCTGCTTTATCTGGGCGTAGGTGGAGGAGAGTTCGTAGAAGGACACGTCGGTGTCGGTCATGGTGGCGTACGCGATCTTGGTGGCGCGTACCGTGCCGAGGTTGCCGGCCGAGGCGCTGAGCACGGTGAAGCTGCGGCTGGACGGCTGGTCGACGACGACCTCGCCCGGGTCGGGCATACCGCTCTCCAGGCAGTGGCCGTTGGACATGACCAAAGCCGGATCGTTGTCGGCTGAGTTCGGCATCCGGACGATCGATCCCGAACAGTTGCTGAGCGCGACCGTGCCCGCGAAGGTGACGGCTTTCGCCTTGGGAGCCACGGCCTGCGCCACGGCCGCGAGCTGCGGTGCCGTCGCGGTCCGGGCCGCACCCCGGTCCGCCGCGTCCGATGTCGTGGCCGCATGGGCCGTACCGGCGGTGCCCGCGAGCGCCGTGGCGCCCAGGACGGCCGTGGCCAGGGCGCCGACGAGAGGTCTGTTCATGTGGGGGTCCTCTCACACTGGTGAGTCCGGCGTGGCGCCGGACTTGTCGTGCGCATTGTTGGGGCGGCACCGGCCCCTGACAAGAATCTTCCGGAAACCCGCGTGAATTTGGCGTGTTTGTGTCAACGGAAGGGATTGACCGAGGCATGCCAACGCCGAACACTGGCGCCGTCGCTCGCCTCACACCCCCACGGAGGACACCATGCGACGACCCCGAAGACGCGGCAGGCGGACCACCGTCCTCACCGCGCTCGTCTCCCTCGCCCTGGCCGCGCCCTTTGCCGCGCAGGCCGAGGACTCCCCTCGCCAGGACACTTCCGCCCGTACCGCCGTCGGCGTCGGCACCCCGGCGGCGGACACCGGCACACCCCGCCAGTACGAGATCACCGGCCCCGCCACCGCCGCGCAGCGCAGCGCGCTCGCCTCGACGGGCGTGTCCATCGACGAGGTGCACGGCCGCACCGTCGTCATCACCGCGGACACCGCGCAGGCCACACTCGTACGCAAACTCGGCTACCGGCTACGGGCCTTGCCCGCACCGCCGTCGGGCACCGGCGACCACGTCAAGGACTTCCCCTCCGGCTACGGCAAATACCACAACTACGCCGAGGCCACCGCCGAGATCAACGCCCTGGTGGCCAAGTACCCGGCCATCCTCAGCAAGCGCGTCATCGGCAAGTCCTACGAGGGCCGGGACATTCTCGCCCTCAAACTCAGCAAGAACGTCGCCCAGGACGAACAGGAACCCGAGGTCCTGTTCACCGCGCACCAGCACGCGCGCGAACACCTCACCGTGGAAATGGCGCTCTACCTGCTCAACGACTACACGTCCAAGTACGGCAGCGATCCGCGCGTCACCAAGATGCTCGACTCGCGCGAGATCTGGATCATCCCGGACGTGAACCCGGACGGCGGCGCGTATGACATCGCCAGCGGCTCGTTCCGCAGTTGGCGCAAGAACCGCCAGCCCAACAGCGGATCGGCGAACGTCGGCACCGACCTGAACCGCAACTGGGACTTCAAGTGGGGCTGCTGTGGCGGCTCCTCGGGCAGCACCGGCTCGGAGACCTACCGCGGTCCGTCCGCCGCCTCGGCCCCCGAGGTCAAGGTCGTCAGCAACTTCGTCCGCGGCCGTGTCGTCGGCGGCGTCCAGCAGATCAAGACCGCCATCGACTTCCACACGTACAGCGAACTGGTCCTGTGGCCCTTCGGCTACACCTACAACGACACCGCCCCCGGCATGACCCAGGACGACCGCGACGCGTTCGCCGCCGTCGGCAAGTCCATGGCCGCCGGCAACGGCTACACCCCCGAGCAGTCCAGCGACCTCTACATCACGGACGGCTCCATCGACGACTGGCTCTGGGGCAATCAGAGAATCTTCGGCTACACCTTCGAGATGTACCCGTCCTCCGCGGGCGCGGGCGGCTTCTACCCCCGCGACTCCGTCATCGCCCGCGAAACGTCCCGCAACCGCGACGCGGTCCTCCAACTCCTGGAGAACAGCGACTGCATGTACCGCTCGATCGGCAAGGAGGCGCAGTACTGCAAGACGGGGTGATCCCTCGCGTGACCGGGGCCGGCCGTGGGCGGGCCCCGGTCACGGCGTACCACGCCTGCTTCCCCACCCGGGACTTTCATCAGACGATTGCCCCATGGCGATCTTCTCCTCCCCGATCCGGCCGTGGCTGCTCCCCAGCGCCGCCCTGCTCGCCGCCCAGACGATCTGGGGCGCGCTGCGCTATCCGCACCTGCCGGGGCGGATACCGTGGCACATCGGGAGCGACGGAGTGGACGCCTGGGCGGACAAGTCGGTCGGCAGCGCGTTCGTGCTGGTCTTCGTGTACGCGGGCGTGACGGTGGTGACGGCCGCCGGCGCGGAGATGACGCTGCGGCTGACACCACGCGACGAGCTGACGGCCGCCGACACACCGTTCGCCGCACGGGCCGCCTCGTCCCTGACCAACAGACCCGCCAACCGGGCCTCGGCCCGCCGCCTCGCCCGCGCCGTACTCCTGCTCAACGCCTGCATCGGCCTCTCCCTCCTCGCGGGCTGCGGCCTGTTCTGGCGTTCCACGCCGGACCCGGACGTGCCCGGCTGGCTTGTCCCGGCAATGCTCGTGCCGATACTCGCCGGCACCGCGGTGACGATCGTCGCGGCCGTACGCGACCGGAAGCGGTGAGGGCGGCGGCACTGGCCGCCTGTGGCAGCGGCGGCACGAAGACCGGTAACGACGCGGACCAGGGCAGCGACGAGCAACAGAAAGCAGGACCAGGCGCGCACCGCCCTCGTGAGCCAGTTGCGCACCCGGGGGCTGGAAGAGCCGGAGCCCGGGGTTCCTGTTCCCCGGCCACGCCCTGCGTAAATGCCAGGACACCACGGAAAACCCCGGAAGACGCACAGGCCGCCATGAAGGGCCTGACCAAGAGAGAACGCCACAAGGCCGGCGCCGACGCGAAACCTCTCCAGATCTACGCCGGCGCGGAAGCGACCGACGCCTTCACCGGAAAGCGCACCGAGGTCCACATGCGCCTGGGAGGAGTCCTGATCCGCCTGGAATCCACGGACCTCACGGCCGGCGAGCCCTACGCCGATTTCGCGAAGCCGCAGAGCGACCGCATCAAGAAGGCAGCAGCGGGCAAGAAGCCGGACGCCTGAGCCGGACGCCACCGATCGCGTAACCGGGGCCTGCCGTACGGCGGGCCCCGGCCATCAAGATTTCCCCGTACGCCGCGCCCGAACGGCGTCGGTGTACATCTCGGTGGTCAGGTCACCTTCCCCGATCCCCAACTCCCCGAGGACTGCCCGTACGTCCCTCAATGCATCCGGCAATGCCCCTTCCTCCCCCACCTTCGTCTCCAACTCGACATACGTTCCATCGATCTCCGGGACTCGAACGAGGATGGCGAGCATCGGCCGGCCGTATGCGGTGAATTCGTCATTACGGCAGCGCTTCTCGAAGGCGATCGCCTCCGCATAACCGAGCCCGCCGAGCATGGCCCGGACGGCATCCGGGTCACCGACACTCGTCTCATACTCGGGCTTCGACCCCGACCGCCCGACAGCCATCCGCTCCAAACCGCTGCGCACCACCGTCGGTTCCCGTACACGCGCTTTCAGCTCGGCTTCGAACACGCCAGCCTCCGGTTGTCGTACTGAACGTTCACGGTCGGCCACAGCTGTTTCCACCATGCGAAGGATGCGGAACCACTACGGGGTCGGCGACCCGCTTGAGCACGTCAGGACGTACCACTTCGCGGGGCTGTGCCTCAGCCCATGCAGGCATCTTCCACCGTCGGCACGTACGGGGACAGCAGCGTCTCCGTGTGCTGGGTGACCGTGCCGCGAACGAGCCTGAGCACGTATACCTCGTTCTCGTGGTTCGGGTCTTCGTCGTCGCAGACATGGAGAAGTCCGTAGGAACCAGGGGCGGTCACGGCCACATGTTCGAACAGCTCGACGACGTCAGGTGACGAACGGTGATTGGAAAGGCCGCCGAGGTGGATGAACGGCTCGCCGTTCATCCATCTGAGGTCAAGCAAGTATGGGCTGTCCATCTGGGCGATATACATGCGAAGCTCATCGACTATGTGCCGCAGCCGAGATCTGTCGTCGTCATCGCCTGCGGTCTCCCTGACCGTGATCCACCCGTGGTACTCGAACATCTCATCATCGCAATGAGACGACCTGCTTCACCCTTCTGATCGCAGCGTGATCCACCGGGCACGCCTCAGACCACCACCCCCACCCCCGCCGCCACCAAAAACCCCACCACCGAAAGCACCGTCTCCAACACCGTCCACGACTTCAACGTGTCGCGTTCGGAGATGCCGAAGTACTTGGCGACCATCCAGAAGCCGCCGTCGTTGACGTGGGAGGCGAAGATCGAGCCGGCTGAGATGGCCATGATGATCAGGGCCAGGTGGGGTTGGGAGAGGTGTTGGCCGTCTATCAGGGGGAGGACGATGCCGGCGGTGGTGACGATGGCCACGGTTGCCGAGCCCTGGGCTACTCGGAGGACCACGGAAAGGAGCCAGGCGAGCAGGATGACGGGGAGGCCGACGTTGTGGAAGGTGTCGGAGAGGGCGTCGGCCACGCCGCTGCCCTTGAGGACGGCGCCGAAGATGCCGCCCGCGCCGACCACCAGCAGGATGTTGCCCACCGGTTTGAGGGACGCGGTGGAGACCGTTTCCAGGGACTTGCGGGACCAGCCTCGGCGGATGCCCAGGAGGTAGTACGCGAGGAGCAGGGCGATCGTCAGGGCCACGAAGGGGTTGCCGAAGAACTCAACGACCGAGCGCAGGGTGGAGGGCGCCAGGGCGATCGAGGAGAAGGTGGCGAGGAGGATCAGGACCAGGGGGGTGCCGATGATGGTGAGGACGGTGCCCAGGGCGACCGGCTTTTCGTGGGGCCGGACGCCTGCCGCCGTCTGTTCGGCGATCACCGCGGCTCGGGACTCTTCGGCCGCCTCGACCATGTCCTGCGGTACGGGGACGAAGATCCGCTTGCCGATCCACGCGGCGTAGGCCCAGGCGGCCAGGACGGCGGGGATGCCGCAGACGATGCCCATGAGGATGATCCAGCCCAGGTCCACCTTGAAGAGGCCGGCGGCCGCGACCGGGCCGGGGTGGGGCGGCAGGAACGCGTGGGTCATGGAGAGGCCGGCGAGCAACGGCATGCAGTAGAGGAGGATGGACTTGCCGCTTCTCTTGGCTGCCGCGTAGACGATCGGCGCCAGGACGAAGATGCCCACGTCGAAGAAGACCGGGATGCCGAAGATCAGGCCGGTGAGGCCCATCGCCAGGGGGGCGCGGCGTTCGCCGAAGAGGCCCAGTAGGCGCGCGCTCAATACCTCGGCTCCTCCGGAGACTTCGAGGATCGCGCCGAGCATGGTGCCCAGGCCGATGATGATGGCGACGTGGCCCAGGATGCCGCCCATGCCGCTCTCGATGAGGGAGGGGAGGCTGGATTTCTGGACTGTGCCGAAGAGTTCGGTTACCGAGAGGCCGGCTGCCAGGCCTACGGCTATGGAGACGCCCAGCAGCGCTACGAACGGCTGGAGGCGGACTTTGATGATGAGGAAGAGGAGAAGGAGGATTCCCAGGGCGGCGACGGTGAGGAGCCCGGGGGTTCCCGGTATGAGGGCGAGCAGGCCGCCGGTGTGAGGTGGCGTCGGTGGTGCGGCGGGGGCCGCGGCAGCGGCGAGGGCAGCGTGGACCATGTGGTGACTCCGTTGTCAGACAGGGTGGTTCCAGGCAGGGGGGACCGCGGCACGGCGCCCCGGGCGTGCGGGGCGCCGCACCGTGCGGCGGGTTCAGCGGCGGTAACGGCAAGGGGGTGTCCCGGTCAGCCCAGCACCGCGAGGGCGTCGATCTCGATGAGCAGGCCCTTGGGGAGGCCGACGTACACGGTCGTACGGGCGGCCGGCGCTTCCTTCAGGCCCTCGGCCTCGAAGTACGCGTTGTAGATCTCGTTCATCTCGGCGAAGTGGTCGACATCGGTGAGGTAGACGCGCATCATCATGACGTCGTCCCAGGTTGCGCCGCCTTCCTCCAGGATCGCCTTGACGTTGGCGAAGGTCTGGAGCGTCTGCTCGCGCAGGGTGGGGCCGGCCGGGGTGGGGGCCTGGCCCTCGACGGCGGGCAGGAAGCCGACCTGGCCGGCGACCTGGAGGATGTTGCCCTTCTTCACGCCGTGCGAGAACTTGGCGGGCGGGGTGGTGTGGGTGGCGGGGGTGAGGGCGGTCTTCTCGGTCATGGTCAGGCTTCCTTACTGGTCCTTCTGCGGGGTGTTGCCGGAGTACTCCCGGCTGATGGCGTCCGCGGTACGGCGTACCGACGGAAGCAGGGTGAGGAGTTCCTCGGCCGTGACGACCACGTTCGGCGCGGACACCGACATGGCGGCGACGACCCGGCCGTCCGCGCCGCGGATGGGGGCCCCGACGCAGTTGATGGACTCCTCGTGGCCGCCGAGGTCGGTGGCCCAGCCCTGTTCGCGCACCTTGGCCAGTTCGGCGAGGAACGCCGTGGCGTTGGGTGTCGAACGGGACGTGTAGAGGGGGTAGTCGAGCTTTTCGGCGAGCGCGCGGCGCTCGGCCTCGGGCAGGTCGGCGAGCAGCAGCTTGGCGACGGCCGCGACGGTGATGGCGACGGGTTTGCCGATGCGCGAGTACATCCGTACGGGATAGCGGCTCTCGACCTTGTCGATGTAGAGGACCTCGTTCTCCTCGTACACCGCGAGGTGCACCGTGTGCCCGCACTTCTCGTTCAGCTCGACCAGGTGCGGGTGGGCGATCTCGCGTACGTCCAGGTTCTCCACGGCCTGCTGGGCGAGGGCGAAGAGCCGGGCGCCGAGGCGGTAGCGCTGGTCGCCCTGCCGGTAGACCATGCCGTGCTCGTGGAGCGTGCGCAGCAGCCGCAGCGCGGTGGACTTGTGCACGCCGAGGCGGCCGGCCACCTGTTCCAGGTTGGCCGGGCCCTCCGCCAGCAGCGGCAGGATGCTCAGTGCGCGGTCGACTGTCTGACTCATCGTGTACGGACCTCCACCCGTGGGTTGTGCACCCCGTGGCTGGTGGTGTCGCCGTTGCGCTCGGTGGGTGTGTCACCGTCGGTCGTCCAGCCGGGGCCGAGTCGCAGTCTCCCCCAGGCGGCGGGGTCGAGGCCCGCAAGGTGGTCGGCGAGGTCGCGGGAGGGGGGTGTGCCGAGGTCGCCGGGGACGGTGAGGGAGGCGGCGGCCATGAGGTGGCCGTGCCGGATGCGCTCGAACACGGGCAGGTCGCGGAGGGTGGCGGAGAGGAATCCGGCGGCGAAGGCGTCGCCGGCGCCGACGGGCGCGACCACGTCGACCGCGAGGGCGGGCGCGGTGGTGAGCGTGTCGGTGCCGTCGGCCTGGCGGGCGTGGACGGTGGCGCCGTGGGCGCCCTGTTTGACGACGAGGACGGCGGGTTCGGGCAGCGCTTCGCGCAGGGCTTCCGGCCCGTGCAGGTCCCAGGCGGCCGCGGCCTCATCCTCGCCGACGAAGACCAGGTCGCAGCGGCGGGCGAGGTCGAGGACGATCTCGGGGCCGCGTACGGTGCGGTCCTGCCAGAGGCCGACGCGGTAGTTGACGTCGAAGGAGACGAGCGGGCGCCCGGGGGACGGCGCGGTGAGGGTGCGCAGCACGTCGAGGCAGCTGTCGGACAGGGCGGCGGTGATGCCGGTGAGGTGCAGGACGCGGGTGTCGCGCAGCACGTCGTGGTCGAGCAGGCCGGGGGCCATGGCGGAGGCGGCGGATCCGGCGCGGTAGTACGCCACCTCGGCCTCGCCGGCGGCCGTCCGCGTACCGGTGGCGCGTTCGCCCGCCGTACGGAAGTAGACGCCGGTGGGGCGGTCCGGGTCGCGCTGAACGTGGGAGACGTCCACGCCGCAGGCGGCGACGGCCGCGCGCAGGTGGTCGCCGAAGGCGTCGGCGCCGACGCGGGAGATCCAGCGGGTGCGGTGGCCGGTGCGGGCGAGGGCGCAGGCGACGTTGGACTCGGCGCCGCCGATACCGCGCTCGAAGAGGGAGACGTCGGCGAGCCGCCCGGGTTCGGTGGGCATGAAGGTGACCATGGATTCGCCGAGGCAGACGACGTCGGTGCCCGGTCCGCCGGGCCCCGCGCCGTCCGGCGCACCGGCACCTCGCGGCGTGGCGGTGCCGTCCGTCGTGCCGGTGCCATCGGTGCGGACGTTCTGGGACGTGGTCACGATCTCCTGCACTCCTTTGCGTACGGGCTCGTTGAGCCGTTCCGCGACGTGTTACGCACCATTGACCCGGCGATGGCTCGGATGTTAGACAGCAGTAAGCGATATGCGCAATGGGTGTTGCACACAGTGCAACATGATCTGGAGGAGGCCCCCATGGCCGCCGCGCCCCACGCCGACCGCAGCGCCACCGGTGCCGCGCCCGGCGCCGACGCAGCCACCGCCGCCCGGCACGCGAGGACCCTCGCGGACGAACGCGTCGACCACCGCTTCAAGGGACTTCCCCCGGACGCGGACGGCCGTACCGTCGGCGAGCTCGCGGCCGAACGGCGGAACCTGTTCACCGGCGGCTTCACCACCCCCGTCCTCGCCCTGTCCGCCGAGTCGCTGGAGCACAACCTCGCGCTGCTGGAGAGCTACGCCGAGCGGCACGGCCTGGCCTTCGCCCCGCACGGCAAGACCTCGATGGCCCCGCAGCTCTTCGCCGGCCAACTCGCCCGCGGCGCCTGGGGCATCACCGCCGCCGTCCCGCACCAGGCCCGCGTCTACCGCGCCTACGGCATCCAGCGGATCTTCCTCGCCAACGAGGTCGTCGACGCCGTCGCACTGCGCTGGCTCGCCGCCGAACTGGACGCCGACCCCGGCTTCCGCTGCGTCTGCTACGTCGACTCGCTGCGCGGCATCGAGCTGATGGACGCCGCCCTGCGCGAGGCGGGCGCCACCCGCCCGCTGGACGTGGTGATCGAACTGGCCGCGGGCGAGGGCGCGCGGACCGGTGTCCGTACCGACGCCGAGTGCTTCGAACTGGCCGACGCCGTCGCGGGCGTGGACACGCTGCGCCTGGTCGGCATCGCCGGGTACGAGGGCGAGGTGCCCGACGCCACGCACGAGCGGGTGACGGCCTGGCTGCGCCGCCTCCTCGCGCTGACCGTGTCCTTCGACCGGACCGGGCGCTTCGCCGACCTGGAGGAGATCGTGCTCAGCGCGGGCGGCAGCGCCTGGTTCGACGCGGTCGCCGAGGTCTTCGCCGAGGCGCCCGAACTGTCCCGGCCCCTGCTGAAGCTGCTGCGCTCCGGCGCGTACGTCTCCCACGACGACGGCCACTACCGCCGCCTGACCCCCTTCAACCGCGTCCCGGACGAGGGCGCCCTGCGGCCCGCCTTCCGCCTGTGGGCGCAGGTCGTCTCCCGCCCGACCCCCGAGCAGGCGTTCCTGAACGCGGGCAAGCGGGACGCGGCGTACGACCTCGACCTGCCGCAGGCCCAGGTCGTACGGTCCGGCCGGGACGGCAGCGAGCGGCCGGCGGACGGCATCACCGTCACCGGGCTCTCCGACCAGCACGCCTGGGTCCGTACGGAGCGGGGCGACGCCCTGGAGGTCGGCGACTGGGTCGGCCTGGGGCTGTCGCACCCGTGCACGTCCTTCGACAAGTGGCAGCTGATCCCGGTGGCCGAGGCGGACGGCACGGTCGTGGACTACGTCCGTACGTTCTTCTGAGGCGGCCCAACGTTCTTCTGAGGCGGGCCACCGCGGCCCCGTGACCCCGGGGCCCCACGATCCCGGCGCGGGGCACCACCCCCGAGCCCCGCGCCGAGCGCCGGGGGCATCCCCCTGCCCCGGGCGCGCCAGGTCCCCGCTCCGGTGCACCCCCCTTTCGCCGGAGCGGGGGCCGTACGCCATGGCCGTACGCCGCGGCCCGGCCCCGGCCTCTCTTCGACAGGAAAGGCAGTTCGGTCATGGACACCGTGGTCCGCGACGTACGCGTCATCGACGGCTCCGGCACCCCCTCCTACCGGGCGGACGTCGCCCTCGACGGCGGCCGGATCGCCGAGATCCGCCGGGAGACGGACTCCGGGCCGCGCCCCGGCGCCGCACGCGTCGTGGACGGCGCGGGCCTGGCCCTCTCCCCCGGCTTCATCGACATGCACGCGCACAGCGACCTGGCGCTGCTGCGCGACCCGGCACACGAGGCGAAGGCCGCACAGGGCGTCACGCTCGAAGTCATCGGGCAGGACGGCCTGTCGTACGCGCCGGTCGACGACCGTACGCTCGCCGAGGTCCGCGCCCAGATCACCGGCTGGAACGGGGACGGCTCGGACATCGACTTCGGCTGGCGCACGGTCGGCGAGTACCTGGACCGCCTCGACCACGGCTTCGGCGGCCAGGGCATCGCCGTCAACGCGGCGTACCTCGTCCCGCAGGGCACCGTACGGATGCTGGCACTCGGCTGGGAGGACCGCGCGGCCACGCCCGGCGAACTGGCGCGGATGCGGCAGCTGGTCGCGGAGGGCCTGGAGCAGGGCGCCGTCGGGCTGTCCTCGGGCCTCACCTACACCCCCGGCATGTACGCGGACGACGCCGAACTCACCGAACTGTGCCGGGTCGTGGCCCGCTACGGCGGCTACTACTGCCCGCACCACCGCTCGTACGGGGCGGGCGCCCTGGAGGCGTACGCGGAGATGGTCGGCCTGACCCGCCGGGCGGGCTGCGCCCTGCACCTCGCCCACGCCACCATGAACTTCGGCGTGAACAAGGGCCGCGCCCCCGAACTCCTCGCCCTCCTGGACGAGGCCCTGGCGGCGGGCGCGGACATCACCCTCGACACGTACCCGTACACGCCCGGCTGTACGACGCTGGTCGCCATGCTGCCGAGCTGGGCGAGCGAGGGCGGTCCGGAGGCGACCCTGGCGCGGCTGCGGGACGACGCGACGGCGGAGCGCATCCGGCACGTCATGGAGGTGGAGGGCGCGGACGGCTGCCACGGCGTGCCGATCGAATGGGACACCATCGAGATCTCCGGCGTCTCGGACCCCGCGCTGGCGGACCACGTCGGCCGGACGGTCGCCGCGTCGGCGCGGGAGCGCGGCGAGGCGCCGTGGACGACGGCCCGGCGGCTGCTGCTCCGGGACCGGCTGGGCCCGACGATCCTCCAGCACGTCGGCCACGAGGAGAACGTCCGCGCGATCATGCGCCACCCGGTGCACACCGGCGGCAGCGACGGCATCCTCCAGGGCGCCAAGCCGCACCCGCGGGCGTACGGCACGTTCCCGAAGTACCTGGGGACCTACACGCGGGAGCTGGGCGTGCTGTCGCTGGAGGAGTGCGTGGCGCATCTGACCGGGCGTCCGGCGGCGCGGCTGCGGCTGCCCGACCGCGGCCTGGTCCGCGAGGGCTACCGTGCCGATCTGGTCCTCTTCGACCCGGACACGGTCGCCGCCGGGTCCACCTTCGAGGCGCCGCGCACCCTGCCGACGGGCATTCCGCACGTCCTGATCGACGGGCGGTTCGTCATCGAGGACGGGCGGCGGACGGATGTACTGGCGGGGCGTACGGTGCGGCGAACGCGCCCCTGATCAGCCGGATCAGCTCGTCCGCGTCGGCCGCCACGCCCAGCGCCCCCAGGTCGCGGGCGGTGTCCTGGCGGGCGGGGGTGACCCGGCCGGCGAAGAAGACGACGGGGCCGGTGTAGCGCTCGTCCCGGCGCAGGGCCGCCACGTGGGTGAAACCGGCCTGGTTGTCCGTACCGCGGGCGATGTCGGAGATGATCAGGCACGGAGACCAGGCGGCGATGGCGGCGTCGGCGGCAGCGGAATCCACGGCGATCTCCACGGTCGCCCCTTCCCGGCGGAACCAGGCGGCCAGTGAGGTGTTGTTCTCGGGGCGGTCGTCGACCCAGAGGATCGTGCGGCCGGCCAGGGGCGCTTGCGGGTCGAAGTCCGGGAAGCCGGTCCCGCGCCGTACGACGATGCCGGTCCGCGCGTCCGGTATCGCCCCGGCCCCGATGTCCGGCTCCCGCTGCGGCGCCGCCACCAGCGCGGGCGCGCCCTCGCGCAGCCTGCGCACCAGTTTCCCGGAGCGCGGCAGGTCGAGCAGGCCGTCGAGCAGCGAGTTGAACGCGGCGTCGGTGACCATGTCGGGGAAGACGGTGGGCAGTTCGCGTTCCAGCCGCTCCAGCGCCGCCCGCCGGTTCACCGGGTCGGGCGCCACGTCGCGCTGCTCCAGGAAGGTGTTCACCAGCGGCCGCATCTCCTCGGGGACGTCCTCCGGGGCCCGCAACAGCGTCCGCACCCGCCGGTACGTACAGAAGTCCGCGACCACATCACCGTCGTCGACCCCCGGCGGGCTGGTCATCATCCGGTAGAAGTCGGCGTAGAAGTACTGGATCAGCAGGGTGCGCAGCACCGCCTCCGGCGGGTGGTCGGCCCACATCGGGTTCAGGGTGGCTTCCAGGACGAAGCCGTTGACCAGCCGTTTGATGCGGCGCGGGTTGCGGGCCGAGCGCTCGGCGAGCAGGTCGACCAGGGGCGCGTCCAGCAGCCGTTCGATCCCGGCGGTGCGCGCGCACCACGCGATGTACTCCCGTACGTCCTGGCCGTCGGCCACCGGGATGCGGTAGCTGGTCTGGAAGATCTTCTCCATGAAGGCGGTGCCGGCCGGGGACAGGTCGCGCAGCAGGCCGCTCGGCCCCATCACGGAGCGGTCGCAGCCGATGACGAACGCCAGCCCCGGTACGTCCAGATAGACCTTGACCGCCTCGCACACCGCCAGCACCGTCTCCTCGGAGCAGCGGTCCAGGTCGTCGATGAAGACGACGAGCATCCGGCGCGGCGAGTAGGCCGCGTTCTCGGACCACTCCTGGGCAAGGTCGCGAATCGCGTCGCGCATCTCGTTGCGGGCCTGGGAGTTGACCGACAGGCTGCTCCACAGTTCGTCGACCAGCCCGGCGGCGCCGAGCGGGCCCGCCGCGACGGTGGCGAGCGCCCGCAGGACGCGCAGCAGGGCCCGCTGTTCGGAGACCCGGTGCAGGGCCCGCCGCAGCAGCCGCCGGTCGAAGCGCATCAGCACCGACTTGATCAGCCCTTCCAGGGCGTCCGCGCCGGTCGAGGTCCAGGCGTTGTACCAGACGGTGTGCACCTCGGGCGCCGTCGTCAGCTCCGCGTCGACCAGGCGCATCAGGCTGCTCTTGCCCATGCCCCACCCCGCGTCGACGGCGAGGGTGAAGGGGGTGGAGGCCCGGGAGGCGAGCAGCAGGTCGGCCAGTTGCCGGGCGGCGCGGCCCGCGCCCAGCAGGTCGCCTCCGGCGGAGTCCACCGGCTCGTCGTTGAGCAGCGAGAGCCGCTGCGTGGATGACACGATGTCGCCCCCGTGATCGGTGCCGGTGGTGCGGCCCCGCGCCCGGCACCGGCCGGAGTACGGGCACCGGCGCTCAGCGCCGTGGTGTGCGCCTCCCCGTGCGCGCACCCGCCGGGAGCGTACGGCAGTATGCCCGCCAACGGAGCCCCGTTGGCCCCGTCCACCACCGGAACGGCACGTTCCGCACCGTCACGACGGGTGACCAAACCCACACCCTCCGGCCCCCGAAGGTGAACAAGAACACCAGGCAGGGCGTATGACGCGCCCGTAAGGTGGCGGCATGCAGGTGATCCAGTCAACGAAGCTCGCCAACGTCTGCTACGAGATCCGGGGGCCGGTCCTTGAGGAGGCGATGCGACTCGAAGCAGCGGGTCACCGCATCCTCAAGCTGAACACCGGAAACCCGGCGGCCTTCGGTTTCGAGTGCCCGCCGGAGATCTTGGAGGACATCCTCCGCACCGTCGGCACGGCGCACGGCTACGGCGACGCCAAGGGCCTGCTCTCCGCCCGGCGCGCGGTCATGCAGCACTACCAGACCCAGGGCATCGAGCTGTCGGTCGACGACATCTACCTCGGCAACGGCGTCTCCGAGCTGATCCAGATGTCGATGCAGGCGCTGCTGGACGACGGCGACGAGGTGCTCGTACCGGCCCCGGACTACCCGCTGTGGACGGCCGCGGTCTCCCTGTCGGGCGGCACGGCGGTGCACTACCGCTGTGACGAGCAGGCGGACTGGATGCCGGACCTCGCCGACATCGAGCGCAAGGTCACCGACCGCACCAAGGCCCTCGTGGTCATCAACCCGAACAACCCGACCGGCGCGGTCTACGACGACGAGATGCTGCGCGGCCTCGCCGAGATCGCCCGCCGGCACAACCTGATCGTCTGCGCCGACGAGATCTACGACAAGATCCTCTACGACGGCGCCACCCACACCCCGTTCGCCGCGATCGCCCCCGACCTGCTGACCCTGACCTTCAACGGCCTCTCGAAGTCCTACCGGGTGGCGGGCTACCGCAGCGGCTGGCTGGCGGTCTGCGGCCCCAAGGCGCACGCCGCCTCCTACATCGAGGGCCTGACGATCCTGGCCAACATGCGACTGTGCGCGAACATGCCCGCCCAGCACGCCGTGGCCACCGCCCTCGGCGGCCGGCAGTCGATCAACGACCTGGTGCTGCCGGGCGGCCGGCTGCTGGAACAGCGCGACACCGCCTACGAACTGCTCACCCAGATCCCGGGCGTGACCTGCACCAAACCCAAGGGCGCGCTCTACGCCTTCCCGCGGCTGGACCCGAAGGTCTACAAGATCAAGGACGACCGGCAGATGGTGCTGGACCTGCTGCGCGCCGAGAAGATCATGATCGTGCACGGCACCGGCTTCAACTGGCCCGAACCGGACCACTTCCGCCTGGTCACCCTCCCGAACAAGGACGACCTGACGGACGCGGTGACCCGCATCGGCACGTTCCTGGACGGCTACGGGCAGTACTGAGCGCGTCCGGGCGGACGCCACGCCCGCATTCCTGCTGTACGGATCACAACTTTAGACACTGTCTAAGCTAGGATGGTCTCCTAGCCGTTGCGCGTTGCCAGGAGGCCATCCCATGTACGAACCGATCCGCACCAAGTCGGTCCACTCCATGGCCGCCGACCAGGACGTCCCGCACCGCTCCCGCGCGGAGGAACTGGACATCCGGCTCGCCGGCCATCTGACCGCACTGCTCACCGTCACCGACGAACTGCGCGCCACCGTGCCCGATCCCGCGCTGGACGACGCCGCCGAGCGCATCGCCGAGCAGGTCACCCGGCTGCGCGGCGGGGCGTATCCGCTGCGGGCCGCACCGAGCGGCGGCGACCCGGCCCGCGCGCCCCGGCTGCACCGGCGGGCGCGGATGCTGGCCGGCAGCGCCCTCGCGGTGGCCACCTCGCGGGCCGACGGCGCCGCCGCCGCGCTGGCGGCCGAGCGCATGGAGGCCCATGAGGCCGGCTCGGCGGTGCAGGAGCTGGCGACGGCCTGAGGCCCTTGTGAGCAAAGACGGCCGGAGCCACGTGTTCGTGCACGTGGCCCCGGCCGTCGACCATGGCGGTCCGGTGCGCGTCCGCGTCCGCGCCGGACCGTTTCGCCGTACTAGCCCAGTCGGCGTACGAGCGCGTGGTACTCGTCCCACAGCTCCTTCGGCGTGTGGTCACCGAAGGTGTTCAGGTGCTCGGGGACCAGCGCCGCCTCCTCGCGCCACACGTCCTTGTCGACGGTGAGCAGGAAGTCGAGGTCCGCATCGGGCAGGTCGAGGCCGTCGGTGTCCAGCGCCTCCTTCGTCGGCAGGATGCCGATCGGGGTCTCGACGCCCTCGGCCTTGCCGTCCAGGCGCTCGACGATCCACTTGAGCACCCGGCTGTTCTCGCCGAAGCCCGGCCACACGAAGCGGCCCGCGTCGTCCTTGCGGAACCAGTTCACGTAGTAGATCTTCGGCAGCTTCGTCTGGTCCTTGTCCGCGCCGACCTTGATCCAGTGGCCCATGTAGTCGCCCATGTTGTAGCCGCAGAACGGCAGCATGGCGAACGGGTCCCGGCGCAGCTCGCCGACCTTGCCCTCGGCGGCCGCGGTCTTCTCGCTCGCCACGTTCGCGCCGAGGAAGACGCCGTGCTGCCAGGTCAGCGACTCGGTCACCAGCGGTACGGCGCTGGCGCGGCGGCCACCGAAGAGAATGGCCGAGATCGGCACGCCCTTGGGGTCCTCCCACTCGGGCGCGATGATCGGGCACTGCCCGGCCGGCACGGTGAAGCGGGCGTTGGGGTGGGCCGCCGGGGTCTCCGACTCCGGGGTCCAGTCGTTGCCCTTCCAGTCGGTCAGGTGCGCGGGCTTCTCCTCGGTCATGCCCTCCCACCACACGTCGCCGTCGTCGGTCAGCGCGACGTTGGTGAAGACCGAGTTGCCCCAGAGGGTCTTCATCGCGTTGGCGTTGGTGTGCTCACCGGTGCCGGGCGCGACGCCGAAGAAACCGGCCTCGGGGTTGATCGCGTACAGGCGGCCGTCCTCGCCGAAGCGCATCCAGGCGATGTCGTCGCCGATGGTCTCGACCGTCCAGCCGGAGATCGTGGGCTCCAGCATCGCGAGGTTGGTCTTGCCGCAGGCGCTCGGGAACGCGGCGGCGACGTACTTCGACTCCCCCTGCGGCGGGGTGAGTTTGAGGATGAGCATGTGCTCGGCGAGCCAGCCCTCGTCGCGGGCCATGACCGAGGCGATGCGCAGCGCGTAGCACTTCTTGCCCAGCAGGGCGTTGCCGCCGTAGCCGGAGCCGAAGGACCAGATCTCGCGGTCCTCGGGGAAGTGCGAGATGTACTTGGTCGAGTTGCACGGCCATGGCACGTCGGCCTCGCCTTCGGCGAGCGGTGCGCCGAGGGTGTGCACGGCCTTCACGAAGAACCCGTCCGTCCCCAGTTCGTCGAGGACGGCCTGGCCCATCCGGGTCATGGTGCGCATCGAGACGGCGACGTACGCCGAGTCGGTGATCTCCACACCGAGCGCGGAGAGCGGGGAGCCGAGCGGGCCCATACAGAACGGGACGACGTACATCGTCCGGCCGCGCATCGCGCCACGGAAGATGCCCTGCTCACCGGTGAAGATGTCGCGCATCTCCGCCGGGGCCTTCCAGTGGTTGGTCGGGCCCGCGTCCTCCTCCTTCTCGGAGCAGATGAACGTGCGGTCCTCCACCCGGGCGACGTCCGACGGATCGGACGCGGCGTAGTACGAGTTGGGGCGCTTGATCGGGTCCAGCTTCGTGAAGGTGCCCTTGGCGACGAGCTCCTCGCACAGGCGCTCGTACTCCGCCTCCGAGCCGTCGCACCACACGACACGGTCCGGCTCGGTGATGGCTGCGATCTCATCGACCCAGGAGATCAGCCCCTGGTGGTTGGTCGGGACGGGGGAGGGAGCCGCGTTGTCGCGCGCCACGATCGCTCCTAGATGAGGGTTTGGTCGGACCACTGTCTGCGCACATGCCGGCAGAGCCCGCTTGATGATGGTGTCTGCCCCTTGGGGGCTGCGACCCGGATGCTTCGCGACCGCTCATCCGGTGCCGACCGCACTCATTTGATCATCCGACCCCGATCCACATCTGTCCAGAGGAGGTTCTCGTGACCGTCACCACTTCCGGACCAATCCGTAACTTACGGTTGCGTAGGTAGCATTGCGGCCATGACTTCCGCGCCCGACGCCGCCGAAAGCCGCCCTTCCCCCGTGACCAGCGCGGCCGCCGACGCAGTCTCCGCGGTCGCCGCGGTGGCCGCGCCACTCAAGCCCAAGCTGCGGGGCTGGCTGCACGCGGGGATGTTCCCCGCCGCCCTCTTCTCCGGTGTGGTGCTCACGGCCCTGGCCGACAGCACCCGCGGCCGGATCGCCTGCGCCGTCTACACCCTCTCGGCCTGCCTGCTCTTCGGGGTCAGCGCCCTTTACCACCGGGGCAATTGGGGCCCGCGCACCGGAGCCGTGCTGCGCCGACTGGATCACGCCAACATTTTCCTGATCATCGCGGGCACCTACACCCCGCTGACCATGCTGCTGGTTCCCGGCACCCGCGGGCAGATACTCCTGTGGGCCGTCTGGGCGGCCGCCCTCGCCGGCATCGCCTTCCGCGTCTTCTGGGTGGGCGCACCACGCTGGCTCTACACCCCCTGCTACATCGCGCTCGGCTGGGCGGCCGTCTTCTTCCTGCCCGACTTCCTGCGCAAGGGCGGCATCGCCGTCCTCGTCCTCGTCATCGTCGGCGGCGTCCTCTACAGCGCCGGCGGCATCATCTACGGCATCAAGCGCCCCAACCCCTCACCGCGCTGGTTCGGCTTCCACGAGGTCTTCCACTCCCTGACGCTGGCGGCGTTCGCCGTGCACTACGTCGGCATCTCATTGGTGGCCTATACGCACGCCTGAGGCGCCCGGGGCGGCATCCGGCCCGCCCGCGGCCCCTCTTCCACCCCGCGCGCCGGCACCCTCACTGCGCCGGCGCGCACCCCTTCCGCCCATGCGTGGCCGCGGTCTCGACGCCGCGGCCACTTGCCATGTCAGGGCGGCCACCCCGGCCAGTACCAGAGCGACCACCACGGCCGTGCCCCCGACGAGGAACCCTCCGACGCAGAGCGCTGCCGCGAAGACGGCGAACACATCGATTGCGGTACGCATACCCGCAACACCCCCTCCAAGCATCACTGACGGTGACCTTGCACTCGCCACAGCGTTACACACGCCACTGACAAACCACAGCCCTCGGGCGAGCAAGGAGGCGTCAAGGCAGGCGGGAGCGGCCTGGTCCGGGCCCGTGGTTCCCGGTCCGGGGATGCCCGACAATGACCTTCATGGCCGCACAGGAATCCGCCGCGCAGCCCACCGCACCCAAGGTCGGCCTGCGCGAACGGAAGAAGATCCAGACCCGGCAGGCGATCCGCCGGGCCGCCTGCCGGCTCTTCGAGGAGCAGGGGTACGACGCGACCCACGTCGACCGGATCGCCGAGGCCGCCGACGTCTCCCCCAGCACGGTCTTCCGCTACTTCCCCACCAAGGAAGACATCGTGCTCACCGACGAGTACGACCCGGTGCTGGAGACCGGGCTGCGGGCCCGGCCCGCCGACGAGCCGATGACCGAGTCGCTGCGGCACGTCACCACCGAGGCACTGCGGCGGATCACGGCGGAGGAGCGCACCGAACTGGTCCAGCGCACCCGCCTCGTCCGGGAGGTGCCGGCGATCCGCGGCCGGATGGCGGAGAACACCGCGCGGGACACCGACATGATCAGCGCCGTACTGGCGGAACGGTCCGGCCGGCCCGCCGACGACCTGGAGATCCGGGTGATCGCGGCGGCCCTCCTGGCGGCCCTCCAGGAGGCGCTGATGCGCTGGGTCGCGGACGGGCAGCGGGACGCGACCTCGAAGAGCTGATCGGCCGGGCGATGGACGTGCTGGCGCGGGGGTTGCGGATCTGAGGGGCGGACCTGGCCTTCGCGCCCTGGACGCGGCCTCTCCGATCCCGTACACCTCACTTCCCGAACGCAGCTTCTCCGAGCCCATCCGCCGCACTCCCCGGACGCAGCCTCTCCGAGCCCATCCGCCGCACTCTCCGAACGCAGCCCCTTCTAACCCGTCCGCCTCACTCCCTGAGAGCCCTCCCGTAAGGAGCCACGCGCCCCGGCACCCTGGCCGCCGGTTCCCCGAGCTGCCGGGCCAGCCGGCCGCGCAGCATCGTCAGCCGTTCTATCCGGGCGTCCAGGTCGGCCAGCCGGCGGCGGGCCACCGCTTCCGCCGCGCGGCAGTCGTCCCGTCCGGGGCCGTCCGCGAGGTCCTCCCTCGCGCCGTCGCGGGCGCCGTTCCCCGGGGCGAACAGCGCGGAGACGCCACCCGGCGGCAGCGAGTCCAGAAGCGGCGCGAACGACCGGATATCGCCCACCGTCAGCCCCGCGTCGAGGAGTTCGCGCACCGTACGCAGGCGGTGCACGTCCTCCGGCGCGTACACCCGGTGGCCGGACGGCGTACGCCGGGCGGTCACCAGCCCCTGTTCCTCGTAGTAGCGCAGTGCCCTGGCCGTCATGCCCGCGGCGGCCGCGGCGTCCCCGATGCGCATCCGGTCCTCCCCCGACGGGGCCCGGCCGGTGGTGCCCCGTTGCGTACGTCGACTCACTCAGACCGTACGTCGTCGACCGGGGGCGCGACCGGCGGGCCCGCGCCATGGGGAGTCCCCACGCGTACGCGGGGAACTCGCTCACAACTCCACGAGTACGGCGCCCATGTGCCGGCCCTCGATCAGCTCCATGAGGGCGCGCGGGGCCTCCTCGATGCCGCGCAGCCGGGCGTGCGGGAACGTGAGCGTGCCGTCCCGCAGACCGCGCCCGAACTGCTCGTTCCACTCGGGGATCAGGCTGAGGTGGTCGTAGAGCGCGACGCCCCGCAGCGTGATGCTGCGGGCGAGCAGCGACAGGGTGTCGATCTCGGTGGTGTGCGCCCCCGAACCGGAGAGCTGGGCGGACAGCGCGCCGACGAGCGCGATACGGGCGCCGCGGTTGGCCAGCGCGATGGCGGCCTGCAACTGCTCGCCGCCCACGTTGTCGAAGACCGCGTCCACGCCGTCGGGGGCGGCCGCGCGCAGCTGCTCCTCGATGGGGCCCGCACCGCGGATCACCACCGCGTCGTAGCCCAGCTCCTTGACCAGGATGTCGGCCTTGCGCTGCGATCCCGTACTGCCGATGACCCGTACGGCGCCCCGCAGGCGGGCGATCTGCCCGGCCAGCGACCCCACGCCGCCGGCCGCGCCGGTCACGAACACCGTGTCGCCGGCGCGCACCTCGGCGCCTCGTACGACGCCCATGTAGGCGGTGGGGCCCTGGGAGAGGTACGCGGCCGGGTCGGGCAGCAGGTCACGGTCCCGGCGCTGTACGGCGGCCGCGTCCACGAGGGCGTACTCCCGCCACCCGAAGTGGTGTTCCACCAGGTCACCGGGGGCGAAGTCGGTGCCGGGGGCCTCGACGACCTCGCCGATGGCCGAGCCGTGCAGCGGTTCGCCGGGCACGAAGGACGGCATCGGGACGCTGGTGACCTCGTCCATCAGCGTCCGCATCACGGCCGCGACGGCCATGGTCGTGTTGCGCACGAGCACCTGCCCCGGGCCCGGCCGGGGCACCGGCACCTCGGCCACCTCGAAGAGGTCGTCGGTGATCGGTCCCTGCGGACGGGCGGCCAGGCGGACTTCGCGGTGGGTGGCGGGCAGGCCGCCCTCGGTACGGTTCGTCATGCCGTCACGCTAGAACTTGACGCCCGCGTGAAGTACAAGTCGGCTGGTGGTCCTAGGGCTTTGGGCGGGTCGGCCCCCGGGGCCTTCTCAGCCCCGCAGCTTCTCTTCCAGCTCCTCCGGGTCCGTCGTCGGGCGCTCGCACGTGAAGTGGCGGCAGACGTACGCGGCGGGCCGGCCGTCGACCAGCGGGCGGTCCTTCAGGAGCGGCACCTCGTCCGAACCGGGCGCCCCGAGGGCGACCACCGCACCGGGCGCGGTCCCCAGAAGGGCGGCGTGGTGCAGCGCACGGGTGGCCGGGTCGCCGTCCGGGCCGACGACCGCGACCTCGCGCGGCCCGTCCAGCGCCGCTTCGGCGACGGCGAGCCCCCACCCGATGAAGCGCGGCGCCCGGCCGCTCAGCGCCTTCACGACGCCCAGGGCGCGCTCGGCGGCGTCCCGGTGCGGGCCGCTGCCCGTCAGGGCCGCGTACGACAGGAGCGCGCCGGCGGCCGCGGTCCAGCCGGACGGCGTGGCGTTGTCGGTCGGGTCCTGAGGTCGGCGGATCAGCTGCTCGGCGTCGTCGGCGGTGTCGTACAGCGTGCCGTCCTCGGCGGTGAAGTGGACGATCACCGTGTCCAGGAAGAGGCCCGCGAACTCCACCCAGACGCCCTCCCCGGTGACCGAGGCGAGCGCGAGGAAGCCCTCGGCGACGTCCGCGTAGTCCTCCAGTACCCCGGAGTTGGCGCCGGCCACGCCGTCCCGCGAGGTGCGGTACAGCCGTGCCTGCCAGTCCATGTGGACGCGGACGAGCAGGTCGGCGGCGTCCGTGGCGGCCTGCACCAGGTCCGGGCGGTCGAAGTAGGCACCGGTCTCGGCGAGGGCGGCGATGGCCAGGCCGTTCCAGGCGGCGACGACCTTGTCGTCCCGGCCGGGGCGCGGCCGTGAGTCGCGCGCCGCGCGCAGCCTCTCCTTGATGCTCGCGATCCGCCCGGCGTCCACCAGGTCGTCGGTGTCCGGGAGTTGGAGTACGGACGCGCCCTCCTCGAAGGTGCCCTCCTCCGTCACGCCGAAGTAGTGCGCGGCGACGGCAGCGTCCTTCTCCCCCAGAACGGTACGCAGTTGCCCGGGCGTCCATACGTAGTACGCGCCCTCGACGTGCTTGCCGCTGCCGTCATCGGAGTCCGCGTCCAAGGCGGAGGCGAACCCTCCCTCCTCCGTGCGCAGTTCACGCACCATGAAGTCGGCGGTCTCGACAGCGACGCGCCGGGCCAGGTCAGAGCCGGTGACGCGCCACAGATGCGCGTACGTACGGCACAGCAGCGCATTGTCGTAGAGCATCTTCTCGAAGTGCGGCACCGTCCAGGTCGCGTCCACCGCGTACCGCGCGAAGCCGCCGCCGAGCTGGTCGTAGATGCCGCCGCGGGCCATCGCCTCGGCGGTCGCCTGCACCATCTGGAGGGCCGCCTCGGACTCCGTACGGGCGTGGTGGCGCAGCAGGAACTCCAGCGCCATGGACGGCGGGAACTTGGGCGCGCCCCCGAAGCCGCCGTGCACGGCGTCGAAGTCCCTGGTCAGGGCCAGCAGCGCGGAAGCCAGATCCTCCGGCCCGGGCGGCACCTGGCCACCCTTGGCCAACGTTTCCGAGACCGACCGCGCCGACAGATCGGCAACAATCCGCCCGGCCACCTCACCGACCTCGTCCCGACGCTCCGCCCAGGCGCCGCGCACCCCCTGAAGGATCTGCGGGAACGACGGCATGCCATGGCGCGGGGCGGGCGGAAAGTACGTACCGAAGTAGAACGGCTCGGCATCAGGCGTCAGAAAGACCGTCATCGGCCACCCGCCCTGCCCGGTGGCGGCCTGCACCGCCTCCATGTACACCGCATCCACATCGGGCCGCTCCTCGCGGTCCACCTTCACGGGCACGAAGTGCTCGTTGATCACCGCGGCGACAGCCTCGTCCTCGAAGCTTTCGTGGGCCATTACGTGGCACCAGTGGCACGCGGAGTAACCGACCGACAGCAGAACGGGCACATCGCGCCGCCGTGCTTCCTCGAAAGCCTCCGGCCCCCAAGGCCACCAGTCGACCGGATTGTCAGCGTGCTGAAGCAGATATGGCGAGGTCACACCAGCTAGCCGGTTCATGCGATCCAGCCTCTCACAACGCCCGGTCCCGTCCGCGAGGCCCGCGGGGAGTCTGCCCGGCTCGGCCCCGGAGAGAGGGGTGATCGCGCTCTTCCGCAATCGGGTGCCCCGGCATCGCGGAACAGTACGCTGAGCTCAGCAGCGCTGGAACTGTCGAGGATCCTCGAAGGAGGCACGCCATGACCGCCGAGATGGTGGCGCCCGCCTGGATGCACACCCAGATCAGCGCGGAGCAGTACGACTCCTGGTCCGAGGAACAGTGTGCCGGCATTGAGATCGTGGACGGGATGGTCGTCGTGAGCCCGAGCGCCTCCAAGCGGCACAATCGGCTGGCGCGGATCCTGGCCAACGCTTTGGACGCCGTCGCAGGCCCGGACTGGAACGCCGACACGGACTTCGATGTCCGTCTGCAGGACGTTCCGCTCACCAACCGCCGTCCGGACGTCATCGTCTACCGGGCGAAGACGATCGACCTCACGCCCACCCGCCCCGAACACGTCCTCCTGGTTGCCGAGGTCGTATCGCCCGGCTCGGAGACCACGGACCGGATCGTGAAGGTGGACCAGTACGCCAAGGCCGGCATCCCCTTCTACTGGCGCGTCGAACAGGCCGCCACCGGCGTCCCCATCGTCTACACCTACGTACTCGACCCCGCCACCAAGGCATACCGGGACGGCGAGATGTTCACCGGCGTGATCAAGGCTGCGGCGCCGTTCTCCGTCACTGTGGACCTGGGAACCATCTGACAGCCCGGATCCACGGGCAGGGATCGTGTCGGGCCAACTTCCTTGTCCGTGCAGCGGACACTCCCGATCGCGTCGCTCCGGGAGCCCAGTGGCGAGGGCGATCCCCTCCTCACGGTTCAAGCGGTAAGTCCCGCCCCGATCCCCCTCCCCACCCCATGGACACCCACCCCCCACCCCATGGAGTTATCCACAGGACTGCCGGATCGGGCGGGGAAGCGGAAGACTGGGGGGGCTGGGCCGATCGGCGGGGGGCGGGACGGGGGGGCTGTACCGGTTGTCGGGGGGGGGCGGGGGG